>NZ_RAWA01000300.1 GCF_003611675.1 Corallococcus sp. CA053C | reverse complement strand
CTCCAGCCCCAGCACCTCCGCCCACACTCCCGCCAGCAGCTCCTCCACCGCCGTGCGCGGCGCCGTGTAACCCTCACCAAGCGCTTCGCGGTCCAGTCGCAGCGTCGGCAATGCCTTGCGATCCACCTTGCCGTTCGACGTCAGCGGCATGGCTTCGAGCAGCATGAACACCGACGGCACCATGTACTCGGGCAGTCGCTGCGCGAGCGCCTGCCGCAGCGCCGCGACCGGGACCTCCTCGCGCGCCACCACGTACGCCACCAGGCGCTTGTTGCCAGCGGTGTCCTCGCGCGCCACCACCACGGCCTCGCGCACCGCCGGCAGCGCCTCCAGCGCCACTTCGATCTCCCCCAGCTCGATGCGGAAGCCGCGCACCTTGACCTGGTGGTCGACGCGGCCCAGGAAGACAAGCTCGCCGTTGGGGGTGAACCGGGCCAGGTCCCCGGTGCGGTAGAGCCGGGCCGCCGGGCCCGCGTCGAACGGATCCGCGAGGAACGACTGACTCGTGCGGACCGGATCGTTCAGGTAGCCACGACCCACGCAGATGCCGCCCACGAACAGCTCGCCCACGACGCCGGGCGGCACGGGGTGCATCCAGCGATCCAACACATACAGGCGCGTGTTGAGGATGGGGCGACCAATGGGCGTGTACGCCTCGCCCGTCGCGCCGGGCACCCGGATGGGATGGTGCGCCACGTCGTCGGAGCACTCGGTGGGCCCGTACGCGTTGAGCACCGGGCAGGCCGGCTGGCGCTCCAGCCACGCGCGCGCCAGCCCCGGAGGCAGCGCCTCGCCCGTCAACAACAGCCACCGCAGCCGGGGCACCTGGAACGTCTGGAGGCCGCGAGCGGACAGGTCCTCCAACGCCGCCCTCAGCAGCGACGGGACGACCTCCAGGATGGTGATGCCTTCCTCACCCACGCGCTCGAAGAGGCGCCGGGGATCGCCCGCCACCTCCTCCGGATAGACGTGCACGCGGCCACCGACGAGCAGCGCGGACAGGAACTGCCACACGGAGATGTCGAAGCACTGCGACGCCGTCTGCGCGATCGCATCCGAGGGCCCCAGCTCCAGGTCGCGAAGCTTCGCGTACAGGTGGTTGAGCATGCCCCGGTGCTCGACCATCGCCCCCTTGGGGAGCCCCGTGGAGCCGGAGGTGTAGATGACGTACGCGAGATGCCCCGGCCTGCTCAGGGCGGGCAGGTCCTCGTCCCGCGCGGGGAGCGCATCCAGGTCCTCGACGTGGAACAGGTCCAGGCCCGCCGCGCCCTCCAGCACCGCGGACAGCCCGCGCGTGGAGATCACCCGGTTGACCCCGCCCTGCCCCAGCACCTGGAGGTGGCGCTGCGCCGGGTGGTGCGGATCCAACGGCAGGTAGGCACCGCCCGCCTTGAACACCGCGAGGATGGAGGTCAGCAGCCCCACCCCACGCTCCAGGAGCAGCGCCACCACGTCGTCCGGACCCACGCCCCCCGAGCGCAGGTGCGCGGCCAGCCGGTTCGCGCGCCGGTTCAACTCCCGGTAGGTGACCCGCTCGTCCTCGTGGACCACCGCCACCGCGTCGGGCGTCTTCCGCACCTGCTGCTCGAAGAGCTGCGGGAAGCACGACTCCAGCGGCACATCCACCGCGGTGTCGTTCCACTCCACGAGGATGCGCCGGCGCTCCTCGGGCGTCAGCAACGGCAGCGCACCAAGGTGGCGCTCGGGGTCGGCCGCGATGCCGTCGAGCAGCGTCCGCAGGTGCACCGCCAGGCGCCGTACGGTCTCCACGTCGAAGCGGTCGGAGCTGTACTCCAGCGTGCCGGTGAGGCCCTCGGGCGTCTCCGCCATCACCAGCGAGAGGTCGAACTTCGCCGTGCCTTCCACGGAGCCGTCCGGAGACCAGGCCACCGAACCCCAGCGCATCCCGGCCGGCGTCAGCTCCTGCACGCGGTGGTTCTCCAGCACGAAGCTGGCCTGGAAGAGCGGGTTGTCGTCCCCGTCTCGCGGGCCGCCCGCCACCTGGACCATCTCGCTGAAGGGCAGCTCGCCGTGCAGCAGCGCGCCGGCCACGCCTTCCCGCATCCGCCGCAGCAGCGCACGGAAGGTGGGCTCCCCGGACACGTCACAGCGCAGGGGCACCGTGTTCGCGAGGAACCCCAGCAGCTCCCGCCGCTCGGCCGAGCCCCGGTTGGCGATCACCGAACCGATGCAGAAGTCGTCCTGCCCGGAGTACCGGTGCAGCAGCACCGCATACGCGGAGGCCAGGGTGACGAAGAGCGTGCAGCCCTCCTCGCGCCCCAACGCCACCAGCCGATCCCTCACGTCGCGGGGAAGCTCCAGGGCAAGCCGTCCGCCCTGGTACGTACGGCGCGCCGTCCGCGCCCGGTCCGCGGGCAGCTCCAGCCGGCGCAGCCCGGACAGGCGCTCCTTCCAGAAGGCCCGGGCCTCGTCCAACCGAGGCGCACCCGACGACTCCCAGCGAGCGTAGTCCGCGAACTGCAACCGGGGGGCCGGCGGCAGCGCGGTCCCTGCGACGAACGCCCCGTAGAGGGCCGCCAGCTCCGTCCCCAGCTGCGTGATGGACCAGCCGTCCGTGATGATGTGGTGCTGCGCGAGGACGAGCACGTGCGCGTCCTCCCCCATCGACACCAGACAGGCGCGCAGCAGCGGCCCCGTCGCCAGGTCGAAGGGCGCGGACGCAAACCGCGTCGCCAGCGCACGCAATGCCTGCTCCCGCTCACCTTCCGGCACCGCGCGCAGGTCGTCTCGCTCCAACGCGATGGCGACGTGCGGGAGCACCTGCTGCCGGGGCCCCTCGCCCGCGTTCGGGAACACCGTGCGCAGCACCGCGTGACGCGCCGTGAGCGCGTCCAGGCTCCGGCCCAGCACCGCCACGTCGAGCGCGCCCTTCATCCGCAGGCCGAAGTGGACCGTGTACAGCGGGGTGCCAGGATCCAATTGATCCAGGAACCACAGCCGCTGCTGACCCGACGCGAGCGGCAGCAGCCCCTCCAACGACCCGGGCACCAGCGGCGCGGCCCTCGCGTCGCTCCCCGCCCCCGCGCTCCGGGCCTCCCAGAGCGACAGCAGCCCCTCCGCCAGCCCGGCCAGGGTCCGCTGCTGCCACAGGAACGCCTCCGGCAGCTCCAGCCCCAGCGCCGTCTCCAGGTGCGTCTGGAGGTCCAGGCCCATCAGCGAGTCGAGTCCCAGCCCCGCGGGCGCGGCCGACAGCTCCACGCGGGACGCGTCCATCCGCAGCACGCCCGCGACCAGACGCCGCACCAGCTGCTCCAACAACTGCCGCCGTCCGTCCGCGTCGGCGGCGCGCAGCGCGTCCCCCAACCCCGCGGCGTCCACCTCGGAGTCGGTGCCCTCCTCGCCCTCCATCACGGACTGCGACACCGTCTCCAGCGTCCCCGCCAGGAAGCCGTTGCGGCAGGCGTGGCGTTGGATCTTCCCGCTCGACGTCTTCGGGATGGACTTCGCCTGGAGCAGCACCACCGCGTGGGCATGCACGCCGTGGTGCTCCGCCACCGCGCGCCGGATGGCCTCCACCAGCGCGTCGGTCGTGACGCCGTCACCCCGCAGGTCCACCTCCGCGGCCACCGCCAGCCGCTCCTCGCCGCCCACCGTGATGGAGAACGCCGCGCAGCACCCGGCGCGCACGGCCCGGTGGCTGCGCTCCAGCGTCAACTCGATGTCCTGCGGGTAGTGGTTGCGGCCGCGCAGGATGATGAGGTCCTTCAGGCGGCCCGTGACGAAGAGCTGCCCGTCCACCACGCAGCCCAGGTCGCCGGTGCGCAGGAAGGTCCGCCCGTCCCCGTCTTCAAGCGTCGCGCCGAAGGTCTGCTCGCTCAGCTCCGGCCGGTCCCAGTAGCCCCGGGCCACGCTGTCGCCGCTCACCCAGATCTCGCCCACCGTGCCGTCCGGGCAGGCGCGGCGCGTGCCCGGTGGAACGATGGCCAGCGTCTGCTCCGCGGAGCCCTGGCCACACCCCACCAGGATGACGCCCGCGTCGCCGTCACCCGACGCGTCCACCAGCGTGTTGCGCTCCAGCCCGTCCGCCGACACCGTCTTGCACAGGGGCGGCGTGCCTCGCTCCACGCCCGTCACGAGCAGCGTCGCCTCGGCCAGGCCGTAGCAGGGATAGAACGCCTCGCGCCGGAAGCCCGCCGGCTGGAAGGTCTCCGTGAAGCGATCCAGCGTCTCCTTGCGGATGGGCTCCGCGCCGTTGAAGGCCACCGCCCACGAGCGCAGGTCCAGCCGCTCGATCTCATGGGGCTTCGCCTTCCGCGCGCAGAGGTCGTACGCGAAGTTCGGACCACCGCTGGTGGTGCCCCGGAAGTGCGACACGGCCTCCAGCCAGCGCATCGGCCGCATCAGGAAGTCGATGGGCGACATCAACGTGCAGGTGTTGCCCAGGAAGAGCGGCTGCAACACGTTGCCGATGAGACCCATGTCGTGGAAGAGCGGCAGCCACCCCACCACGTGCACTTCGGGATCGCCGTAGTGCCCGAAGCCCTGGGCAATCAGCTTCTGGTTGTGCAGCACGTTGCGCTGGCTGATCATCACCCCCTTGGGCTGACCCGTGGAGCCTGACGTGTACTGGAGGAAGGCCAGCGTGTCGGGCGTGATGTCCGGCGGCCGCCACACCGAGCTCAGCGCCTCCGTCGGTTGATCCGTGACGATCCACTGCGCCGCGGCCAGCTCCGGCGCCTGGGGCAGCAGCTCCTGCCCCATCTCCTGGATGGCCGCCGTCGTCAGCACGTAGCGCGCACGCGAGTCCCGGGCGATGGCCTGGAGCCGGGGCAGCGTGCGCTCGATGCGCATGGGGTCCGGCGGGTACGTGGGCACCGCCACCACGCCCGCGGCCGAACACGCCAGGAAGGCCGAAACGAACTCCAGGCCGGGCGGATACAGCAACAGGGCCCGCTCCTGCTGGGCCCCCGCCTGCTGCAGCAGCGCCGCCGTCGACCGCACGCGGTGGTCCAGCTCCGCGTACGTCCACTGCTCGATGTCCCCGTCGATGTCGCCGGTGGACAGGAAGCGATAGGCGGTCACCTCTGGCCGCTGCTCCGCGCGCATGCGGAGCAGGTCGACCAGGGTGGCACACTGCTCGGGGGAGTTCGCCTTGGACTGGCTCATGAGGGGGGTTCCGCGAGCGCTAGGTGTGGCTGCCAGCAAAGGACTTCGAATCGGCCGCCGGACGCGGGGACGCCGCGCGCCGGGTGGCGGTCGGGCTCAGCCGCACCAGCCGCTGCGCCCACAGCTCACCCAGCTCCTCCAGGAGCGCCGGCTCCTGCTCCGCCTTCACGCCGTGCTCCCGCAGCAGCTCGCCCACGGACGTCTCTCCGTCGAGCGTCATCAACAGCGCGCACAGCTTGTCGGAGAGCGGGAAGCGGAAGCGCGCGTCGTAGGACGTCCGGATCTCCGAGCGCACGACCATGTGCTCCGGATCCGCGAAGCTCTTGGAGTGGTGCAGCGACACGTACGAGGGCAGCGACACCCGCAGCGCCAGCCAGTCCTCCGTCGTGGGGGTGACCTTCTCCGCGATGTAGTCCCCCACCACCAGGTGGTTGAGCTTCGTGGTCAGGAAGGACACGACCGCGTCCTGCACCGAGTCCACGATGGGCTCCACGTTGTTGTTGAAGGACGTGTTGAGCAGCACCGGGACGCCGGTGATCTCCTTGAACGCGTTGATCAGCGCCCAGTACCGGGGGTTCTGCTCGCGGGACACCGTCTGGAGCCGCGCGGTGCCGTCCACGTGGGTGATGGCGCCCAGCAGGGCCCGCTTGTCCTCGCGCACCTTGACCACGAAGATCATGAACGGCAGCGCGCCGGCATGCTCCGGCAGGTCGAAGAAGTTTCGCGCGTCCTCCTCCAGGGCCGACGGCGCGAAGGGCCGGTAGCCCTCGCGCTTCTTGACCATCTGGTTGATGCGGTCCTTGTTCTCCGCGGGGCGCGGGTCCGCCAGGATGCTCCGGTTGCCCAGCGCGCGCGGGCCGAACTCCGAACGGCCCTGCACCCAGCCCACCACGCCACCCTTGGCCATCAGCGCCGCGGTGTCGCGCGCCACGTCCGCGCTCTTGCGCACGCTCAAGAAGCCGCGCCAGCTCTCCAGCTCCCGGGCGATGGCGGCGTCGTCACCGATGTCCGAACCCCAGTACACGTGGTCCTGGGCGCCCATCCGGGGCGGGTGCCCCGCTTCCTGCGAGGCCAGCAGCGCCGCGCCCAGGGCACAGCCCGCGTCGTGGGCCGCCGGCTGGACGTACACGTTGTCGAAGAGGCCCGAGTACAGGACCTTGCCGTTCATCGTGCAGTTGTGCGCCACGCCGCCCGCCAGACACAGGTTGCGCTCCCCCGTGGCCTCGCGCTGGTGACGCAGGATGTGCAGGACGATGTCCTCCAGCACCTCCTGCAGCGACGCCGCCAGGTCCATGTGCTGCTGCGTGAAGGGCATGCCCTTCTTGCGGATCTCCACGTGCCCGAGCAGCGTGGGGATGCGGTCCAGGAACAGCTCGTAGCCGCCGTTGGGGCGCAGCTCGTAGAACCCCTTGAGCACGCTGCGGAAGGTGGCCGCGTTGCCGTAGGGCGCGAGCCCCATCACCTTGTACTCGTCGAACGCGCCGTACCCCAGGAACTGGATGACGTCCTGGTAGAGCACGCCCAGCGACTTGCTCTGCGGGTAGCTCTCCAGCTCCGTGAGCGTCGAACCGGACGCACGGACCACCAGCCCGGACAGGAAGTCGCCGTACCCGTCGATGGCCAGCACCAGGCTCTTGTCGTAGCCGGACATCGCGTGCGCGCTGATGGCGTGGGCCATGTGGTGGCGCACGAACATGATCCGGTCCGGATCGATGTCGCACTGGAACTCCTGCTCCAGCAGCCCGCGCACCAGGCTCCGCGCGTCGGGCAGCGTCTTCATCTCCGGCCGGGACATGTACAGCCGGGACAGCAGCGTGTTGCAGTACTTCTCCGTGGCGTAGAAGGCGATGCGCTCCACGTCCTGGATGCGGGCCCCCCGCTGCTCCAGGCAGAAGCGCATCGAGCGCGTCGGGAACTTGCTGGAGTGCTTGATGCGGTTGAGGCGCTCCTCCTCGATGGCGGCCACCACCCGGCCGTCCTCCACGAGGACGGAGGCACCGTCATGGGTGAAGGCCCGCGGAACCTCGTAGGGGTTCTCGTGGACCAGGTTGAAACCTCCGCTGAAACCCAGGACTAGCATCGCGTTCTCTCCAGTTCAGTCTGCGTATCCATGCGAGCGGCGGCGGGAAGCCGGCCGCGTCAGGCGCCATCCACGAACGAGCGCTCACCCAGCGCCTGCCGCCCGTAGCGGCGCTCGATGACGGCGCTCACCTCCGGGCCCAGGGGGCCGAACATCACCTCTTGCGACAGCCGCTCCAGGTGGTGGCCGCCCGCGAACGAGCGCGCGCCGACGATGCGCCGCGCCGCCGTCACCACCTCTTCAGCGCAACGGGTGCCCACGTACTTGGCCGCGCCCGCCAGGTCCACGGCCCGCCCCAGCAGCTCCGCGTCGCGCGGCAGGTGCTTCACCGCGTCCAGGGCCTCGCCCGCGCGCTCCACCACGCAGCACGCCGCGCGGTACTCGATGGCCAGCCGACCCACGTCCACCACCATGCCGTCGAGCTCCGCCAGCGGCCGCTCGTCGCGGCCACGCGTGGCGCGCAGGAACCGGCGCACCTCCTCGATGGCCCTCGCCGCGGCGCCCAGGTACAGCGCCGGGATGAGCAGCTGGTGCCAGGCCATCTCGAAGCTGAACAGCAGCCCCGTCAGCGCGGGCTGCGTGTCCCGGCCACCGGCGACCAGCGCGTTGGCGGGGAGCACCAGGTCGTGGAAGGAGATCTTCCGCGTGTCCGAGTCCAGCATCGCGGTGGGGAACAGGAACGGGCCAATCTCCACTGCGGGGTTGCCCTGCATCGGGGTGATGGAGAAGACAGCGGGGCCCTCGCCCTCGATCTGCGTGATGAAGACCAGCAGGTCGCCCTGGGTGGCGAGCGACGTGTAGGCCGCCGTGCCGGAGATGCGGAAGCCCCCGGCCTCGCGCACGGCGCGCGTGCCCACCTCGCCCAGCTTGCCGCCGTGCACCTTCGAGTTGGTGTTGGCCACCAGCTGCCGCCCGCCCACGAGCGAGGCCAGCAGCGCGTGCTTGCGCTCCTCCAGCACCGGGTCGTCGCTCGCCGGGAAGGTCCCGATGGCGGAGCTCACGTAGTAGTGGTTCTCCACCGCCAGCGCCGCCGCGGGCGAGATGCCGCCCAGCCGGTGCAGGACGCGGAAGACGCGGCGGAACAGCCCGGCGACATCGCCCGCGTGGGCCTCCAGCATGAAGGGCAGCTCCGTCGCGCGGAAGGCCCGGTAGAAGCCCGACAGGTCGCCCCGCGCCACGCCGTCCTCCAGCGCGGCGGCGATGGTGTCCAGCTGCGGCCCGTCCAGCGCCGCGTCATCCGACGGGAGGTCCCGGCGCGCTTCGATTGCGGTTGTCACGAACCACGCTCCTGCCCGGCATGGGCGCGCAGCACCACGAGTCGCTGTGTCCAGAGTTCCTTCAGCTCCGCGAGCAGGGCCCCGCGCCGCTCCGCCCCGCTCCCCTGCTCCGCGAGCAACGCCCGGACGGACAGCGCCCCGTCCAGCCGCAGCAGCGCGGCCCCCAGGCCCTCCGACAGCCGGCGGCGCAGGCGCGAGTCGTAGGACGTCGCCAGCTCGAAGACGGCGGCCTTCTGCTGGCGTTCAACGAAGCCCCGCGAGTGCAGGACCTTCACGTACGGCGGCAGCGACACCTCCAGCGCCAGCCAGTCCTCCTCCGACGGCGTGCGCTTGCCGACGATGAAGTCCCCCACCACCAGGTGCTCCACGCCCGTCGTGAGGAGCGACACCACCGCGTCCTCCACGGAGTCCACCGTCGGCTCGGTACCGTTGTTGAACGAGGCCTGGACGAGCGCGGGAACGCCGGTGAGTCCCTTGAACGCGGCCAGCAGCGCCCACAGGCGCGGGTTCACGTCCCGGGACACCGTCTGCACCCGCGCCGTCCCGTCCACGTGGGTGCCGGCGGCCACGAGCGCCTGCTTGTCCTCGCGCACCTTCAGCGCGAGCGCCATGAAGGGAGCCGCCTCCAGCCCGGGCGGCGCGTCGATGAACTCCCGCAGGTCCTCTTCCAACAGCGACAGCCCCGGCGGGCGGTACTCCTCGCCGCGGCCCAGCGCTTTGGAGAGCCTCGCCCGGTGCTCCACCGGCCGCGGATCCGCCAGCACGCTCCGGTGACCGAGCGCGTGCGAGCCGAACTCCGAGCGGCCCTGCACCCAGCCCACCAATGCGCCGCGCGCCAGCAGCGGGGCCGCCGCCGCCGCGACGTCCGTGTGCTTCTCGAAGGAGAGGAAGCCCCGCCAGCGCTCCAGCTCCGCCTCGATGGACGCGGACGCGCCCACGTCGGTGCCCCAGGACACGTGGCGCACCAGCCCGGTGCGGCCCGGGACGGGTGCCTCCTGCGCGGCGAGCAGCGCGGCCCCCAGCGCGCAGCCCGAGTCATACGCGGCGGGATGCACGAACACCTGGTCGAAGAGGCCGGAGTACAACACGCGCCCGTTGGTGCTCACGTTCTCCGCCATGCCCCCGGCCAGGCACAGGCGCCGCTGGCCCGTCACGGCCTGGTAGTGCCGCAGCACGTGGAGCACGATGTCCTCCATGCACCGCTGCAACGCGGCCGCGAGGTCGCGGTGCGCCGGGCTGAACTCCTGGTGGCTGCGCCGGGGGGCCACCTTGCCCATCAACAGGGCGACCCGGTCCAGGTGCAGCACGTAGTCCCCGTCGGGGCGCAGCTCGTGCAACTGCGCGAACACCGGCGCGAACACGGCGGGGTCGCCATACGGCGCCAGCGCCATTGCCTTGTATTCGTCGAACAGCCCCAGCCCCAGGAAGGGCAGCACGGCCTGGGCCAGCCGGCCCAGCGACTTCGCGGGAGGTAGCGCGGTGAGCGACTCCAGCGTCACCCCGCCGGTGTCCGCCGCGCGGCCCAGGAAGACGCCGCCCGCGTTGTCGATGATCATCACCAAGCTCTCCGCGAACCCGGAGTGCGCCACGGCGGACACCGCGTGCGTCAGCTTGTGCTGGACGAACCGCAGGCGCGCGGGGTCCACCGCCCCGAACTCGCGCCCCAGCACCCCGGCCATCAGCGCCCGTGCGTCCGCGCGCAGCGTGAGGGACGGGCTCGCCAACTGGAGCCGCGCCAGCAGTCCGTTGGCGGCCTCCTCGTGCACGTAGTACGCGATGCGGTCCACGTCCTGGAGCCGGATGCCCCGCTGCTCCAGGCAGAAGCGGATCGCCTGCACCGGGAACTTGTTCGAGTGCCGGATGCGGTTGAGCCGCTCCTCCTCGATGGCGGCGACGACCTGTCCGTCCTCCACCAGCACGGCGGCGCCGTCGTAGGTGTAGTTCTCCGGAGAGTCGAAGCGCTCCTCGTGGACGGGATCCAGTCCCCCCGCGATTCCCAATGTCAGCATGGCCCCGCCTTCCTTTCGTGGTGCATGGCTCAGTCCGCCACGAACTTCGCGAGGACCTGGAAGGCGCGCTCCGGGTCATCCCGCCAGACGCCGTGCCCGCAGTGGGGAAAGCGCTCGAACCGCGCCCACTCGCGGGGCAGCGCGTCCGCGATCGCCTGCTGCTCCAGGATGGGGGTGATGGGATCCTCCTCGCCCCCCATCACCAGCGTGGGACAGCGCACGCGGGAGAGCTCCTGGCTGTAGTCGAAGGTGACGCCCTCGCCGCCGGGCCGCTCGAAGTACGGCAGCACCTCCGGGCTGCGCAGGCCGCGCTTCACCGCGTCCGGGTCGCCGGGCTTGCGCGTGTAGAGCGGGCCGCACACGCGGAAGTACTCGGCCAAAGCTTCAGGGGTCCGGTTCTCGAAGACGCGGCGGGCCGCCTCGCGCGCCGCGCTCCCCCCCAGCCGCTCGAAGGTGTCCAGGACCCGGCCACGCCGCTCCACGCTGCCCGTCCCGCGCAGGGCCGTGCTGACCAGCACGAGCTTCGCCGGGTGCTCGGGGTGGCGGATGGCATAGGCCATGGCGACATAGCCTCCGAAGGACGTGCCCACGACGATGGGCCGCTCGATGCCCAGCGCGTCGCAGAAGGCGCGCACGTCGTCCGCCCACTCCGCCAGGGACCAGTGCGCGGCGTCGCTGCGGTCGCTGCGCCCGTGCCCACGCTGGTCCAGGTAGATGACCTGCCCCAACTGGCTGAGCGCGGAGAACGCCGGCCGCATCGACGTGTGGTCCAGCCCCGGTCCGCCGTGCAGCAGCAGCAAGGTGGGCCGCTCGCGCATCGCGGGCCCGTCGGGGAGCAGCTTCGCCCCCTCGACGTCGAAGAAGAGTCGGACACCGCGAACGTGGATGTACATGGCCGGAGCGGCTCCCTAGACGCCACCGGCGGCCGACAGCAGGCGCTCGATGTTCCTGTAGAGGATGAGCTCCTGCTCGCGCTCGTTCAGTTCGGAGAGCGGACCGCCCTCGTCCGTGAGCGTCGTCAGGAAGCCGTGCTGGTTGCCCTGGAGCCGGAATACCGGCCAGTCCGTGCCGAAGAGGATCTTGTGGTTGATGCCCCGCGACACCGCGGTCTTGACGACCCGGGCCGTCCCATCCGTCCGGAGCGTGCCCTGGTAGCCGCTGACGTCCAGGTACACGTTCGGCCGGTGCGAGCACAACATGGCGCACTCCTCGGCGAAGTTCACCGAACCGTGGGCCAGGATGAAGTTGACCGAAGGGAAGCGCCGCGCCGCCACGTCGATGAGGAACGGGTTCGTCGTGTCGAAGGCCAGCGCGGGCGACGTGGGCCCGATGTGCACGAGCACCGGGACGCGGTACTCGGCGCACAGCTCGTAGTACGGGAACAACCCCGGGTCGCTCGGGCTGTAGCCGCACGGCGGGTACACCTTGAAGCCGCGGAAGCCGAACTCCTTCAGCGAGCGCTCGAAGAGCGTCACCCCGTCCTTGCCCCAGCGCGGGTCGACACCGCCGAAGACCTCGAACTTCCCCGGGTGCCGCAGCAGCACCTCGCGGTGCCGCAGGAAGGACTCCTCGATGGTCAGCGCGCAGTCCTTCAGCGCGTGCGTGAAGTCCGGCACCAGCAGGATGCTCTTCGCGATGCCAGCCTCCGCCATCTCCGCGACGAGCTCGTCACAGAGCGGGTCCTGCATCTTCTGGTGGTACATCTGCGCGATCGTCTTGGGGTTGGCCTTCACGCCCTGCGCCACCAGCGCCGTGACGATGTTGGAGATGGCCCCGTCGACGAACGACCGGGGCGTGTGCTCGTAGGACGCGATGTGGCAGTGCGCGTC
>NZ_RAWA01000002.1 GCF_003611675.1 Corallococcus sp. CA053C | reverse complement strand
TGCGTGCCGTCTTCGACTCCGACGACGTGCTGTCGCAGCTGCGCGCGGTGCAGGCCATCGTCACCCACCTGGAAGGCTTCCCGCCCGAGCGCGCCCAGGCCGCCGCCCGCAGGGCCCACTACTACGGGGCGTACACCTACCGGGCCATCAAGAATCTGCTGCGCCAGGGCCTGGACTTGCAGCCGCTGCCCCTGGCGCTCGCGGCCCCGGCGACGCCCTCGCTTCCTCAGCCGCGCTTCGCACGCAGCGTGGCCGAGCTGCTGCACCCCCCCCGCCGTGCCCCAGGAGTCCGAAATTGAGTCCCACTGACGCGCTCGTCCCCCTGCTCAAGAAGCTGCGCCTGTCCGGTGTCCTCCAGTCGCTGCAACTGCGCACCCAGCAGGCGGTGGACGACAACCTCTCCCATTCCGAGTTTCTCTACCGACTGCTGGGCGACGAGGCGGAGCGACGCGACTCCAAGCAGCTGTCCCAGCGCGTGCGCCGCGCCGCCTTCGAGCACGCCAGGACGCTCGAGGACTTCGACTTCCACTTCAACCCCAGCGTCCCCAAGGCCAAGGTGCTGGAGCTGGGCACGTGCGGCTTCCTGGAGCGCCACGACAACATCCTCATCGTCGGCCCCACGGGCGTCGGCAAGTCCCACCTGGCCCAGGCCCTCGGCCACCGCGCCTGCCGCGCTGGCTACAGCGCCCTCTACCTGGGCGCCCACGAGCTTCTCCAGCAACTGCGCGCCGCCCGGGGCGACGGCAGCTACGAGAAGCGCCTCTTGCGCTTCACCTCGCCCGAGCTGCTCATCATCGATGACCTCGACCTGCGTGGCCTCACGCAGGATGAGCCCGCGGACCTCTACGAAGTCGTCCGCCAACGCTACGAGCGCAGAAGCACCGTCATCACCTCCAACCGCGCCATTGAGGAGTGGCCGCCCCTCTTCGGCGACCCGCTGATGGCCAGCGCCGCCATGGACCGGCTCCTCCACCACTCCCACGTCCTCGTCATCGAAGGCGACAGCTTCCGCAACCCGCCCCCCACCCGGCGCCGGAAGTCCTCCTCCGCAGAGGCTCGGTAGTCACCGGAAGCGATCCGCTTGGCCGACCCCACCTCGCCATCGCCGCGAACTCGAACTGCGGCTGCCTGACGAACTCGTCACCCCGATCCGCTTGGCCGACCCTCCTGCGGTCCATGACCCCGGCCGTTGACACCTTGGGGGGCCTCCTTCACCGCCCAGGGCATGTCGCAAGGCCCTTCTGGCCCACCACCTACCCACGCCCTCATCCGCAACAGGACTCCCATCCGGCCTATACTCCTGGGGGCGGTGGCAATTCCACGAGGTGCACCTCCTCGTCCAGCGACACGCAAACGCCATCCGGGACGAGCGCAGCTTTGCAGGCCGCGTGGGCAGTCCCAGGTGCTTCAAAATGGCGCGCACCTCACCGGGGTCCGTCAGGTACGCCAAGCACCCCAAGCCTGCCTCCACACCGAGTACAGGCGAAGATGTCCAACGCGAACGTCTTCAGCAGCCAGGCCCAATCCAGTCGCGGCGCCCGCTCCTTCATGGGTTCCGCGTTCGCCGCTGCTTCTGGCGCCAGGCTCGCCTCCTGCTCCTTCGACTCTGCCCCCGTTTGGTCATCCGCATGGCGGTCCGCAGTGAAGACCGCTCCCCGCGCTCGTCATGCAATGGTGCCCGTTGGCACGGAAGGGATGTCCAGCCCGGGCAGCTTGATTCTACCCGTCTCCGGCGGATCCTCGACGATCTGCGGGCTCTCAAGCAGCTCCTTGAGGGCGTCTCTCGACTCCTTCAGTTCGGCCGCCGAGAGCGTCTTGAAGTCGGGAACGAGCTCAAGCAGGGCGTCGATCTGCTCCTCGCGCTTCCGGGCTGCAAGAGCCGCGGGGGACTCGTCACTCTCCAGGCCGATCACGAGAGAGGCAAACAATCCTCCGGGGAGCTTGGAAAGGAGGAGGTCCAATCCGATCTCGGCCGCCACGGTTCCTACCTGTCTGACGGATGACCCCGCCGTGAACAGGTACATCGCGCCGGCCGCGACGACTGCCACGACGAGCGAGCCCTCGACCGTCACGCAGCCGCGTGTGCCCGTGGCGCGCACGCCTCGTCTGAGGGTCACCAACTGCTTGAAGGCCGCTTCCCAAGCCGAGAAATCCGCGAAGAGTCGCTTGCCCTGCGGCAACCGGATGTCGAACGCATGGAGACCTTTGTCAAACAGGGCCTTCGTGAAGCGCGCCTTCTCGCCGGCGAACGCGTTCGAGACCACCAGCTTCACCTTCTTCGCGTCGAGCGCCTTCAGCGCCATGTCGGCCTGCGCCTTGTTGGGCCAGTCCTTCTCGAGGAAGACCCGCATCTGCTGCTCGCTGCCCTTGAACTGGGGGCCGGTCAGGGCATCCGCGCCGCTGATGCCCCGAAACTGAGCCTTGTTGTCGATCACCCACAATTCACCCGTCACCGGGTCGAGCGAGATCAGGTCGATACCGGGTCCAGAGATGTGCTTTCTCCAGTCAGTGAAGACGATGTGCCCCTCTTCTTTCAGGACTCTCACCGCGAGCCGCTCCCCAACCAGCCCCACGAGCTGATTGGACGACCATGCACGCCTCGCGAAGGAGTCGCCGACGTTCTGGAGCTCCGCGTTGCCACCGACCTCGAGCGTTCGCGTGGTCCCATCGGCGTCGCTCTCCGTGGCGGACACCCGACTGCCCCGCTGAGCCAGCCCCACGGCAGACTGGATGGGGGAGAGGTCCTGCTGCTTGCGCTGCTGGGCCGCCTGCTGGTTCTGCGCGTCGCCGCCGTCGATCTGCTTCTGAATGTGGTCCTTGACCAGCTTGCCGTACTCGTCCTGGTTGATGGCGCCGCCATCCTTCGCCGTCTTCAACGACTCCATGATCTTGTCGGAGTGCTGGGTGTTGTGCTCCTGCATCACCATGCTCTTCGCCATTTCGGCGAAGGCCTTTGCGTTCTCCTGGTTCGAGAGATAGGTGCGCAACACGTTCTGCTGTGTCGCATCCAGGCCGGTGATGTCCTTGAAGATGCCAGCTTTCCCGAGCAACTCCGTGAGACCGGTCAGGCCGGCCGCTGGCGCTGGCAGCGGCGGCGCATTCTGGATGTTGATCAGCGGCGGAGCGAACTCCTTGAACACCGCTTTCCAGTCCGTGATTGTCGGGACAGGCGTCGTGACCGGCTGGATCGGCGTTGGCTCATCCGTCTGGAACCTGGTCCAGTCCTGCGAGGAGTTCTCCTTCACCCGCTCGCACGCATCGCAGGCCCCCTGCACCGCTTCCAGGAACACGCCTTTTGACGGCACACTGACGCGGTACGGCGGGAACGGCGTGGAGGGCTTGTAGTGGTCGAGCAGCGAGACGTTCTCTGTTTCGCCTTGCTGGTTCTCCTCCGTGATGAACGACCGGCTCACCTTGTATCCAGCCGCGACGGGAAACACGAGCGAGTTTCCGGTGATGGTCAACAGCTCGTTCTTCACCACTGACGCGAGGCTGCGCATCGCCGTCGGAACGCCGAAGTCGTTGTACACCTGAATACTGAATCCATCCAGGAGCATGTACCGGCGATCCGGATCGAGGTTGTACCAGAGCGTCTTATTGTAGTGCTCCAGGTTGCTGTTCAGATGCTCGATCAGCTTGAGGACGAGGTAGTCATCCTCCTTGCGCGGATTGCGCTGCTCGTCCGAGTTCATCGGCGTGGGGATGGGAGGGTTGCTCAACCCATTGTTATCGAACAGATCGTCCCCGATGTACTTGTTGAGGATGTAGCCTTCGTAGTGCTTGGTGGTGTAGGTGATGCTCACGTTCTCGACGCTGAGCGTGATGAAGGCCCAGAACTCATCCGCGTGGGGGACCACCTTGATGTAGTTGATTCGGATGCTCTCCAGATCCTTGTGGTTCCTTGCCAGGGATGTGCTCGCTCGGAGCGAGAGCCGCATCAGGTAGGAGCCACCGTGATACTTCGCGGTCGGGGTGAGGTCGAGCGAGGAGAAAGGCACGATCGTAATCGTGTTTGTCAGCAGGGCTTCGAGCACCTTCGGGGCAATCTCGTCGTTGAAGGTGCTGTCCCACTGCGAGATGGTCTTGTGCGCGAAATAGTTTTCCAGGAACGCGTTGACGTCTGAGAAACCGCAGAGAAACGCTATGGCCGTCCAGAGCCTCTCATCGTGGTTGCCCTCGAAGAAGTTATCGAATTTGACGACTTCGATCACATCTGCCGGCCGGGCCTCTTGGAAGTTGTCGTAGATGATGATGCGCTGGTCGGTGAACTTCACCCTCTCCTCCCACTTCGTCGACACGTCCCTCTTGCCGATGACGACATCAACGATGTGGCCGAAAATGCCTCCGCCGTTTCTGTTATGAGTCTCTTCTCGCTTGACGACTGGGAAGGAGAGGATCCTGTCGAACACCGTCTTGGGACGCGGTATGT
The DNA here is from genome assembly GCF_003611675.1 of Corallococcus sp. CA053C. GTDB lineage: Bacteria > Myxococcota > Myxococcia > Myxococcales > Myxococcaceae > Corallococcus. The sequence goes on along the minus strand of NZ_RAWA01000002.1, from coordinate 89,822 downwards.
GGACCCGGATCGTCAGGTAGCCACCCACCGAGGTGATGGGCTCCGCGCAGTAGGCGCCTGCCGGAAAGTCTACGTGGGCGTAGTTGGTCTTCTTCCGCTCGTTGGCATCGAACGCCGGAATCAGCGGATGCCCGGTCCGATACCGGAGGAACGGGAACGGCTGCAGGTAGGTGTTCGAGGACATCGGCAGCAGGTTGCGCGCGAGGACGTCCGACCACTTGTAGATGTTCTCCGTCGTGAAGTTCGTCATCAACAACGGCACGAAGATGCACTCCTCGACGTTGACCAGCTCTTGGAAGATGGCGAAGTGTCGCAACACCTCGAAGTACATCATGGTGAGCGCGTGGCAATGGTTGTGGTTCGCCACCACGTCCGTCGTAACCGAGTACTGCTGTCCCTGCGTCACCGCAGTGACGACGGACGCATTCAGCTGCCGATAGCTCTCGGCGTTCTGCATGATGGATTGGCGCAGCCTCTCACCGAAGAACATCGACGTGTCCCTGGCGCTGCTCTGGGCTGCGGAGGCGCTGGAACTCGAGCTTCCTCCGGCGACGCCGAGGGTGCCCCCAATCATGCCGCCATAGCTGGCGGCGAGACCCAGGCCGGCGCTGACGCCGCTGGTGTTCGCCGAGCTGCTGCCGCGCATCGCCTCGTTGATGTTCCCCGCGAGCTGGTTGGTGATGGTCCGCTCGTTCATCAGGCTGGCCGCCAGGCTCTCTCCCTGGGCGATGTTCTGCGACTCGGCCGCCCGCAGCGAATACGCCGAATCCATGACGACGATCTGCTTCTTCTGTCCGGGGGCGAGCGCGAGGGAGTAGAGCAGGTCCCCCAGGGAGTAGCCGTCGGCCCTGAACTCGGCCTTGTAGTGCAGGACGTGACCGGTGGCGACCGTCACTGACTGATAGAGCGACAGGTTCTCCCGGGCGTCGGGGGCGTCCTGCCAGCGAATCGGATTGTCGAGGTCGACTGGCGCCCGGGTGATGCGCTTCTGCTCTCCCTTCAGCTCGAAGCTCCCGTTGGGTTGCTTCACCAGGGTGTAGTTGACGACGTCTGGATCCGAGGTGCGAACGATACCCCGGTAGCAGAATTCGCTCAGCGTCCGGTTCGGGGTGGAGAGGTTGACGCACGAGCCCCCGATGTCCTGCGTGTACGCCGACGAATTGACCAGGTCGGCCTGCGCGGGCAGGCGTGGCGCCTTCTTCGGGGCATCACACTCGCGATCGTCGGAAGCGTCCGGCTCGTCGCACTTGGGCGCCGTGACCAGCAGATAGAGAAAGTCGTCGGAGATTGTCGCCCTGGGGTTGCCCTCCCTGATGATGGGGATGTCGGCGGGAGTGTCGGGCGAGAGCGAGACGAGCGCCTGGGCCTCCGTGTACTCGCCATATGGGTAGGGCATCGAGAATCTTCCCGACGCATCCGTCTCCGCCGCGGCGACCACGCGCCAGAGCTTGTCCCCGTCCCTCTTCGCCTGGATGACTACAGTGAGGTCCTTGAGCGGACACTGCTTCGTGAGCTCTACCACCTGACCGCGGAGCCGCTTGCTCGTGTCCGTTGCCCCGGCGGTGGCTCCGGGCTTCAGCGTCGTCGGACGAGCCTGCGACACCTCGATCAGCACATCCTTGAGGGCGGGGTCATTCGGATCGAATTCTCTGACCCAGAGCTCGGTGCCGTCGAAGGCCTTCACGCTGACCGTGACGGTTCCAACGACACTCGCCGGAATGAGCACGCCCGGTCCGGAGAACCTGAAGGACGTCCCGTTTTCGCTGACCGTGGCGCTCTGGGCCTTCCAGTCGTAGTGCACGGTTCGGGGTACCGGGGCACCGGCCGGTCCGCTCTGCACGTACGCAAGCGACAAATCATAGAAGAACAGGTCGTTGTCGGCGATCTCCGACCCGTCCGGCGTGTTCACCCGGAACACGCCCGCGACCACCACACTCTTGATCTCCGGCACGACAATGGGGAAGTCGAGCCAGCTGCTGAAGTTCCTAGCGACGAAACGCACAAGCTCTTCGGGGTTTAAGATGTCGTGCGCTTGGATGATCCGGTCGAGGATCGCCAGGAGGCTTTCGGTGAACTCCACGGGTGATCTGGGATCGATGTCCGCTTCGTCCACGAACTCCTGAATGACTGTCAACAACAGCCAATCGTCATTGCGTTCGGCGAGCTTCTTGAATACCAAAAGACTGCTCTCGACCGCCTGCTGGTTCACCAGAAAAACGTTCTTGTCCAGGAACGCAGCCACGGCTGCCATGTCTGGCGGGGTGGGAGTGCGAGTGAACCTCAATCCCGCATTGGCGGTGCCGAGCAGGTGGCGCAGGTTCTTGATCAAGTAGATCGCGTTGAGCGTGTGCTCGCCGACCGACACGCCAGACGACGTGAGGTGAACCGGGATCGCGATTGAAAGGTCGTTGATGCTCGTGGCCTCGAGCGCCGCGCTCGTGTACGTGAGAAAAGAGCGAAGGGTGTCCGCGTCCGTGCCGACCAGTGTGCTGGTCGCTGCCGAGATGCGATAGCGCTCCTCGTTCAGCGCGAGCTCGACCTCCGCGCGTTCCCATGACGCGATCCTTCTGGAGACCGACACGTCCGCGTCCTGCATGCGGACGTAGGCAAAGACCGGAAAACGGGCCGTGAGCGTGATGCGAGCAAACGGAGACTCCGAGACATCACCCTGATACTTGAAGGTGTCGCGCAGCGTGAGCACGTCTTGGCCTCCTTGAGGATGGATGCATCAGGTGTCTTGACGTTTGTTTGTACAGGTGCCGTGCCGCTGAGCGAGTGACAGCACATGGGACATCCGTGCTCGCGTGTGGGGCCGTAGGCGGTGGTTGGCGCATAGTGGATCGCTGTGTCTCGGCGGTCGAACCCCCCGGCGGTCGCTGATGGCTGTCCACCACCTGATTCCGCATCATGGGCCGCGCAGCGGAGGGAGCCCTTCCAAACCGGCCAACGTGGGGCCATGGATAGGGGCCTGAACAGCACGGCCCGCGAGCGGAGCACCCGGCGCATAGATAGAAGGAGGAACAGGGGCCCTGTTGCGACGTGAGGCGCGAGTAGGCATGGGGCGCTGAGGGGCCAGGAGGGTCCTCCACGGCTGTGCTCCCCGCCTCTCACTGCCCCTCTGAGCAGGTGAAGAGGCACCCACTGCAGGGGCGGCAACTGTGGGCAGCTGCGGGAGGCGTGAGCGCGCTCCGAGGCTGGACTGGGCCGGGTTGCTGCGCAGGACGTTCGCAGTGGAGGTCTTCTCGTGCCCAAGGTGTGCAGGCCAGCGGCGGGTGCTGGCATACCTGACACAGGGCTCCGTCATCCGGCGCATTCCCCGTCACCTTCAGCTGCCCGAGCAGCCGCCGCGCCCGGCTCCGGCGCTGGGGCCAGCGCAGCAGGCGCTCTGGGAGTAACTCTCAGCTGAGGATCGCATCGTCTCGCGCAGCTCGCGGCAACCGCTCGCCCGCGCAAGGCAGTGGTGCGCCTGGAGCGCGACGTGCAGGCCTCCTTGGGGGGCCTCCTTCACCGCCCAGGGCATGTCGCAAGGCCCTCCTGGCCCACCACCTACCCACGCCCTCGTCCGCAACAGGACTCCCATCCGGCCTATACTCAATAGGCGATTGTACCTCTCCTTGAGTACGGAATAGGGTCTCCTCGTCCCTTCCCGGAGGACATGTGAGCCGAATCAAAGACCTGTTGGACGAGCAATGGAGTCAGCATAAATGCCCTGAGTGTAGTGCCGTTCTTGAGAAAGTCGGTGATGGGCTTGGCTATGAGTGCCCAAAATGTGAAAACAGCTACGATCGTATTGCGGGATGCGGGCACCCTTCGAATGGCGAGATGTCCGTATGCCAGGACTGCTTCAATGCCAAGGTGAAATCAGGCAACACCTGACAGCCTTGATGGTGGACAGCCCTTGTCTCAGCGCATTGGTTGGTTCGCCTGCCGAGCAGGTACTGCATCATGTGCCTGCTCGTCCCGCGCAGCAGTCCTCAGATCACGAGATTACGGATCGATTTCCCCGGGTCCTGTTCCGCCCCACCGGTTGGCTTTTCACCCCTGCGCGCCCGGCATCTCTTGTTCATCGACTCGGGTTGATTCTTGGGCGTGCGTGACCGCGTGCTGCACTTCTGTGGCGCGCCCGCAGCGAGTAGGGCCTCGATGCTCGCCACCGTGATCATCACAGCCCTCCCGACCTTCGAAGCCCGAGCTAACCGACGCTGCTCCAAGAGCTTGAAGATCTGCGACCGCTTGCAGCCGAACATCGCCATCGCGCTCTCCATAGGCACGGCCAAAGCATTCTGGGCGGAATCTCGGACTCGAATGGCCCGGACCTCGCGCTTGATCTCGGCCAACTCCTGGAAGATGGCGACTTCCACCGGCGCGGGCCCGTGATCTTCAATGCGCACGGCAGCACGAAAGATCGGAATTGGAATAGGAACGAAGTCAGATGGTGGCTCCGGCGAAGCAAGCAAGGAGCATGAACGGCTGTAGTTGAAGTTCTCGATCATGGTCTGTACTCGACCGGCCTCAATCGGAGCCGGTGATGGTGTCGAAGGTAAGGGTCGAGCAGATGGCCCAACAGCCACGGCGGTGGCGCACGGCGCTCGTGACGGCCGGTGACGACCCGGTTCGGTCGGACCAGAGGGAGGAGGCAGATCCTTCTCTTTTCTGCTTGGCCCCGGCACGAGGGCCACCCCAGGCCGAGTGGTGTTGAGGCTCAAGAGGCGCCAAGAGGTCCAGGCCCCTGCTACGCACCTGATGGGAGCGCGGTCTGGGCAGGCGTGTACCCGAAGGGGGATCAAGCGGCCTGTCCACCGGACGGGAGCAGGCCCACGATTCATGCTGCTACGGTGATCATGGTGGTAGGCGCTTGCCGCCACTGCGCACCGGGCTGGCCCCACGGACTCAACCTCAAGGCGGCGGCGGATGCGCTCGGGATTCCGCGGCCGTCTGTCTATGACCTCATCGACAAGAGCCCGAACCTGCGCACCGCGGGCGATCTGGGCGCGGACGAAATCACCCGCAGCTTCGAGTCATGCGGCGGCGACCTGGACGCGATGGTGCGCGAACTGGAGGTGTCGAAGCGGGCATTGGGACGACGGTTGAAGGAACTGGGCCTGGTGGCGAAGGGGACGTGAGCGAGAGTTCGGTTCGATGGCCATCCGAGATGTGATGAACGGAGCACGGGATGTCCGCGCTCGCGGACTACCTCGGGCGGTCAGGCTTCTTCGTCGGGGAGGAGCGTCCGGAGAAGCTCGTCGTCAGGACCGAGCGGACGCCAGCCCGAAGGGGGGGGATTGGCGCGAAGTGCCTCCCTGGCCAGTCGAACCCTCTCCTTATGGGTTTCTGGGACGATGCCGGACCAAAGGCCAAGTGCCTTGGCGACCTTGAAGCGGTTGTCGTCATCCAACACGGCTGGCCAACCATCAGGGAGGCTCCCCCATAGCTCGCGCACGAGTTGTCCACGCACCAGGCGGGTCACTCGCTTGCTTCGCACCGCTTCGGCTACCAATCCGTCGTACACCTGAACTCCGGCAACGTCGTCCGGACCCAGCTCCTCGGCCAGTGCCACCAACGATGCGGTGGGACGGGCCTCGGCAAAAGCCGTAAGTGAGTCGTAGCCCTGCTCACGGACGCGCTTATACAAGCGGGCCTTCCAGTTCCCCCGCCATGAACGTCCGTCGGTCATCGGCTCCTCCCGTTCGTGAACGTGATCGGGACTCTGTAGAACTTCATACGCTCCCCGACGATGTCCAGGACCTGATTCCGCGTCAACATCCGTCCGGCTTCAACCTCGGCATCCAGCAGGGTCTCCATGATCATCCGGTTCCACTCTCCGGGCCACGTGCGCCCCAACTTCCAGTTCCCCCCTCCGTGAATCGCCTCGTGGTGGGCCTGCTCCAGCCTCACGCAGAACTGATCGATGTCCATGTCGCCCTTGAAGCCGCGCTGCTCGAACCACTCGCGGTGCTCTTGCGGCAGCACGTGGTGCCTGGGCGCGTCGGACATTCCAGCCCCCGCTCTGCCGGTTTCGTGCATGCCGCGCACTTCGGGACTGTCCCCCAGCGCGTCGCGCACGCCCTTGGGTAAGTCCTGATGCGCTTGAGCCATCATGACCTGTCCGCCATGGATGCGGACGGCCGCGCTGACGGCAGGAACGGAGATGACGCCCGCCTGCACGAGCCTTCGCATCGTCTCCACCCATTCCGCGGAGACCACCATCCGCGAGCCCACCATGACTCCACCCGAACTCATGACGAGCCCCACGCCCAGTGTCGCGGGGGCCGCGGGCGGCACGCGTGGCAGGGACATCTTCAGCGTGGAAATCATCGTGACCATCTCCACCGCCTGCATCGCCGCGATGACCTGCCCGCCAAACTTCAGGGTCTCGCGGGTCTCCCGCTGGAGCGTGTCGAACTCACGCGTCAGCTTCCCCATCAGCTCGGGCATCGCGGTCGTCGCCGCCTCCACCCGCTCCGGGTCCAGTGAAGCGAGGTCCATCAGCGTGGGCTCCATCATTCCCTGTACCCGATGAAGGTCGGTGAAGAGCTTCTCGACGCTGCACATCGGGCAATTGCGAAGCACGGCGTCCGCGAGGTGCAGGAAGTCCACCCAGGTGGTCAGCAGGAGGGTCCCAAATTGGGCCGCCTGGAGTTTCGGCCCCGTCATGCGAAGCAGGCCCAACTCCATGTCCGTGTCGCCGACTTCCGAGGCCGCCTCCGTCAACACGGTGGCGCTCCCAAGCGCGCCCTGAAGCCACGTCACCTGCTTGGAACCCAGGTCGAGGTAGCGCGTGAAGACGCCGGTGAGGCTCCAGCCCCAGGGGTCTGGAGGACGGGCCGCCAGTTGGGTGAACGCGGCCTCGACGCCGCGCAGGGAGCCCTTCACTTCGTCCGTGGCGTCAAGGACTGCCTGCCGCGTCGATGCAGCGCTCCGGGCCCCGCCCCCAGCGGCTGCCTCCCTGCTGGCGTCTCCCACGGCTGTCATGTCTTCACGCGCCCCCTGGCGACGCAACAGCCGTTGCTCAGGCCCCGAGAGGACGGGTGGGAGAGCGTTCCCGGCGCGCGGGGGCTCATCGTTCGGAGCCTCCACCCACGCGGGCGAGGAGGTCTCTCGCGGCGTGTAGCTCAAGCTCCGGCCACGCCCAGGCGCCTGCGACCCAGAGGCGCATCCCGTGGCCAGCATCACAACGGCCAGCAACAGGGCGTCAGCGCGCATGGTCCACCCCCAGGCCCACCGAGGCGAAAGCCCCTGGCCGTAGCGTCCCTTCCGACGTGGGGAACAGCAGCGTGCCGCCTGTGTCCAGCGCGTAGAGCTTCCCTCCCAGGAATCGCCAGCGGACCTCGGCGGCCCCCAGGTAGCGCGCCGTGCCGACGCCCGCGCGCGGCAGCAGGGCCCACGTCGTCGCGTCCAGCCGAAGCAGCGAGCGCCACGCATCGTCCAGCGAGCGCTGTTCCTCCTCCACGGGCTGCGCCTCCGGGACCTCCTCCGCCCATGCGGCAACCGGCCACGCCAGCAACAGCCATACCGCCCCACTTCGCGTCACTCGCATGCGTGCCTCTCAGGAATGCCCCCATCACGGGGAGCAAAGGACACACGTCTGACGTTCAGTCCGGCACCCGGGGCTGCGGCACCAGCGGGCCCATGGCCTTAATGCGTTTCACGGCGAGGTGAGATGTGCAAGCCTGGGAGGGGCCGGAAGACCGTGGCGAAGGCAGGATGCATGAGCTCAATTGACGAAGCGACTGTCGCGGTGTCCGCCTCGGACGTGCTGGGCTTGACGCGCCGGGGCCACCTCGGCGCGATGATGTCTGGCTTTCTGCTCTATGCCCTTCTCGGAGAGGCACGGGCCGCGCCGCCCTCCCGGCGACTTTCGCCGGGCCGCTGGGTGGAGCGGCAGCAGGAAATCGCCCGGACACTCGCGTCCGGCCAGCTCCGTCCAGAGGGCTGGTGCACCGAGGTGGAACGGCTGGCCGCCGAAGTCGATGTCGCGGAACTGATGGCCGAGGTGCGGCGGTCCCGACTCAAGGCGGGGCTCGGTGGCGGGCCCCATGATCCCCAGAAGCGCTCGGTCGTGTTTCTGGATGAATCGAATGCGCCACGCCGCCTGAGCTACGCCACGGCCCTGTTCGAGTTCCAGCCCCACAACGTCATCACGCCGCATGGACACAAGAACATGGTCTCCGCGCACATGGTCGTCGAAGGCCGTTTCCGCATCCGCAACTTCGATCGCGTGCGGGAGGAGGAGGGAGCGATGGTCATCCGTCCCACCCGAGATCGTCTCGCGGCCACGGGTGAGGTCTCGACCATGTGCTCGCAGCGCGACAACATCCACTGGTTCGTTCCCCAGGGGGGCCCGGCGACGACCTTCGATGTGATCATCTCGGGCCTGGACCCGCAGAAGCCGTCCTATACCCTCGATGCCATCGATCCTCTCGGGGGGCGTCGCCTCTCCAGCGGATTGATCGTCGCGCCCATCATTGGCTTCGAGGAGGCTTCCAGGAAATACACCTCATCGGTGTGAGCTGCCGCTAGCGCAAGCGAGATCCCCCGGCGAAGGTGCCCGAGCCAGGTGCCACGTTGGCAGAGAGGGAAGACACCGTGGAACCGGTGGTGGATGGGCGCATCCGCGGCGCCGCGGGGTCGGCATAGAGTCACGGCCATCGCAGGAACCCCACCCAGGAGTCACACCATGAAGCTGATGTCGAGCAGTGCCATCGTGACGGGAGCAGGACAGGGCATCGGACTGGGAATCGCCGCGCGCCTCATGCGGGACGGCGCCAACGTCCTGCTGTTCGGGCGGACGCCGGAGAAGCTGGAGGCGGCCGCCGCGGAGCTCAACCGGACGGCGGAGGGGCGCACCCGGGCCGTGCCCTTCGCGGGAGACGTGGTTCGCGCGGAGGACGTGGCGCGGGCGCTCGACGTCGCCACGCGCGAGTTCGGCCTCCCGGGCATCCTGGTGAACAACGCCGGAACGGCCACCATCCGCACGCTGCTCGACTTGCCCGAGGCGGAGTTTGATCAGGTCCTGTCCATCAACCTCAAGGGGCCCTTCCTGTTCACCCAGGCTCTCGCGAAGGCGCTCGTCGCCGCGAAGCAGCCGGGCTCCATCGTCAACATCTCCTCGCTGAACCAGACGGCGGTGACGGACGGGCTGTCCCACTACTGCGCCTCCAAGGCGGGGCTCGCGAACTTCTCGAAGGCCGCGGCTTCGGAGTTGGGGCGTTACGGCATCCGGGTGAATGTCGTGGCCCCGGGCGCCATCCGCACTCCCCTGGCCGAGGGGGCCGGCCTGGGGAAGGGAGCCATGGCGCAGGGCTTCCTCTCCCACACGCCGCTCGGGAAGTCGTGGGGCGAGCCCGATGACGTGGCGAAGGTGGTGTCGTTCCTCTGCAGCGACCTCGCGTCCTGGATTACCGGAGACACCATCGCCGTGGACGGCGGCAATCACATCCGCGGACTGCACAGCTACGCGGACGCGCTGGGCCTCACCCGGCCCGTGGACGGGTAGGGGCCGGGACTGCAGGCCTTCCCATCCTCCGCTCAGGCCGCGCGCGTCGGGTCGCCGGCGTTCCACGCCACGCCGTCACCGCGGTCCAGCGTCTCGATGGCGGCCATGTCGGCGGCGTCGAGAGCGAAGGAGAACAGGTCGGCGTTTTGCCGCATGCGCTGGGGTTGGGTGCTCTTGGGCAGCACCGGGTAACCCTTCTGGATGCCCCAGCGCAGCAGCACCTGCGCCTCGCTCACCCCGTACCGGGCGGCCATCGCCTTGAACGGGGAGTCGACGCGCTGGCCGTCCGCCCGCATCTGCTCGGTCTTCGAGCTGTTGTGCCCGGGGGCCACCCGCCACGTCGAGAGCGGCACCAGGCTGCTGTAGGCGATGGCGGTGATGCCGCGCCGGTTGAGTTCCCGCACCAGCGCGGGCTTCTGCGACCACGGGTGGAGCTCGATCTGGTTGGCCTCGGGCATCGGCAGGCCGGCGGCTTCGAGCTCCTCGAGGTGCGAGACGCTGAAGTTGCTCACTCCGATAGCGCGTGCCTTTCCCTGTGCCTTGAGCTCGACCAGGCCACGCCACTGGGCAAGCCGCTGCGCGCGGTCGAAGGGCGCGTGGATGAGGTAGAGGTCGACGAAGTCGAGCTGCAGCCGCGCGAGGCTCTCGTGGAGCGAAGTGATGGTCGTGGCTGTCGTCTTCGGCGTCTGGCCCCACGCCGCGTTGCCCGGCCACAGCTTGGTGGTGATGAACAGCTCGCGCCGGGTCACCTCGCCAGCCGCGATGGCCTGCCGCAGCGCCTCGCCGACGCCACGCTCGTTCTGATAGACCTCCGCGGTGTCGATGTGCCGGTAGCCGGCGCGGAGGGCTTCGCGGACGGCGCTGGCCGCCTCCGCGTTGGGGATGAGGTAGGTCCCGAAGCCGAGCAGGGGAATCTCGACGCCTGGGCTGAGGGTGCGGGTGTGACGTTCGGTCATGGTGCGTCTCCGGTGGGGTGTGTACGCAAGGTACGGCGAAGGCCCCGGACGCGCCTGCCCAAGCCTCTGCATGTCGTGCCCAATCCTCTCCAGGGGGAGAGAATCGAGCGTCCGCCCACGGCCCTTGCTACCGTCTTCGTCGGGAACCGGCATGGACCTCGAACGACTCGCGCAGCAAGCCTTCCAGCTCTTTCCGGCGCAGACGGGCGACGGGCCACAGGTGATCCGTCCGCTGCCCGGCCTGCGGCTGCTGCGGCACCACCGCCCCACGGCCTTCGAGGCCTCCATCTACGAGCCGGTCATCTGCCTCATCGTCGCGGGTCGCAAGGAGACGACCTTCGGCGGGCGCACCTTCGGCATGAGCGCGGGCCACTGCCTGCTGATCAGCCACGACCTGCCGGTGCGCTCCCGCATCACCCGCGCGCCTTACCTCTCGATGTTGCTCGACGTCGACCTCGGACTCCTGCGCAGCGTGCATGCCGAGGTGGGAGACGCCGCGCCGCGCGGCGAGGACGCCCGAGCCCTCGAGGTACATCAGGCGGCGCCCCCGCTGGTCGAGGCCCTGCACCGCTTTCTCACCGTCGCCACCTCGCCGGTCGACGCGCGGGTGCTCGGCCCGGCCATCGTGCGCGAGCTCCACTACCGGCTGCTCATGGCGCCCTTCGGCGGCATGCTGCGGGGGCTCATCCGTCACGACAGCCAGGCCAGCGCCATCACCCGCGCCATCGCGCACATCCGCCGCGACTTCCGTGAGCCCATCACCATTCCCGTCCTCGCGCGCGAGGTGGGCATGAGCGCGCCCTCGTTCCACAAGCACTTCAAGGCGGTCACCGCGTCGACGCCGCTGCAATACCAGAAGGAGCTCCGCCTGTTGGAGGCCCGGCGTCTGCTGCGCGCGGGGGAGGCCTCGGTGTCGGCGGCGGCCTTCGGCGTGGGCTATGAGAGCCCTCACCAGTTCAGCCGCGAGTACGCGCGCAAGTTCGGTGTTCCACCGAGCAAGGACCTCGCGCGTGTCCAAGGCGCTGACCCGCGGTGACGACCTCTCTCCTTCCCATGTACGGAAGCAGTACGATGGGAATGGACAGCCCGGGGACACGGTGATGGCGAAACTGATCTACTCGATGATGGCGTCGCTCGACGGTTATGTGAATGACCGCCAAGGAAGGTTCGACTGGGGGCAGGCTCAGGATGTGGATTACCTGGTCCACTCCAACGAGCAGGCGAAGCAGATCGGCACGGAGATCTACGGCCGTCAGATGTACGAGCTGATGGTCTACTGGGAGTCTCAGGATCCCCAGGGCGACGATCCCGATAACGAGTTCGCACGACTGTGGCAGGCCAAGGACAAGCTCGTGGTCTCGAAGTCGCTGCGCGAGGTCCGAAGCAAGCGCACCCAGTTCATCCCGGAGCTGGATGCCGCCGCGTTGAAGCAGCTCAAGCTCAGCGCGGAGAAGGACCTGTGCATCGCCGGCCCGACCCTCGCGTCGTCCTTCCTGGCGCAAGGGCTGGTCGACGAGGTCGCTATCACCTACGCACCGGTCGCTGTCGGTGGTGGCACGCCGCTGTTCAAGAACCTCCCAAGCGACATCAGGTTCCAGCTGCTCGAACAGCGGACGTACAGGAGCGGCGCCGTCTTCGTGCGGTATCGCGTCAATGCCTAGCGGCGCCGCTACCACCGCCCCTGGACGCTCTGCATGAAGTTGTAGGGGTAACCCAGCTCCAGGGCGCTCGCCTCGTCCAGCCGCTTCAACTGCGCGTCGTCCAGCTTCAGCTCGGCGGCCTGGAGGTTGTCCTCGAGCTGCTCCACGGTGCGCGCTCCGAAGATGACGGAGGTGACGGCGCGCTTGCGCAGCAGCCACGCCAGGGACACCTGGGAAGGCGAGGCCTTCAGCTCGGCGGCCACCGCGTCCACGGCCTCCAGGGTCCTCCAGTTCTTGGGGGTGTCGAACCCGGCCAGCCGGTCCTTCCACTTCGCCAGGCGCGAGGAGTCCGGCGGCGGCTGGCCCTTGCGGTACTTGCCCGACAGGAAGCCACCGGCCAGCGGGGACCACGCGAGGATGCCCAGGCCGAACTGCTCACAGACCGGGACGTGCTCGCGCTCCAGCTCGCGCGACACCAGGCTGTACTGGGCCTGCAGCGCCACGAAGCGCGAGAGGTGCTGGGTCTTGCTCGTCCACACGCTGTCCACCAACCGGTAGGCGGCGTAGTTGCTGGCGCCGATGTAGAGCACCTTGCCCTGGCGCACCAGGTCCTCCAGCGCCCGGAGCGTCTCCTCCTCGGGCGTGTCGATGTCCTGCATGTGCACCTGGTACAGGTCGATGCGGTCGGTCTGCAGCCGGCGCAGACTGCCCTCCACCGCGGTGCGGATCTGGTAGCGCGAGGCACCCGTGGCGTTGGGGCCCTTGCCCATGCGGAAGCGGAACTTGGTGGCCAGCACCACGTCGTCGCGTCGCTTCGACTGGGTGAACCACTGGCCCAGCACCTTCTCCGTCAGCCCGTCGTTGCCGTAGACGTTGGCGGTGTCCCAGAAGTTGATGCCCGCCTCCAGCGCGCGGTCCATGATGGCGAAGGACGTCTTCTGGTCGGCCGAAACCCCGTGCATCATCGAGCCCTCGGTGGGCTCGCCGAACGTCATCGTCCCCAGGCACAGGGTCGACACCTTCAGGCCACTGTTCCCCAGCTTGCGGTACTCCATGAACCACCTCCGTGTGGCGGCGTGCGCCGCGAGGCCCTGGGGCTAACCTGCTTGTGCGCCGCTCGCCACCCGGAAAACTCTCGCCTATCTCAGGGATGGGTTCTGCGCGGGCCGCGGTGCGGCGGAGCCGAGGTGCTCCTTGAAGAATCCGACGGTGTGCTCCCACAGGCGCTCGTTGATGGCCGGGTCGAACACCATGTGTGTCATTCCGCTGAGGGGCAGGAATTGGTGCGGTTGGCCCGCGCGGAAGAGCGCGTCTGACAGCTTGAGGGCGTGGGTGAAGAAGACGTTGTCGTCGGCCGTGCCGTGGATGAGCAGGAGCTTGCCCATGGGGCTGCCCGCCTTCACGTGGGTCAGCAGGGAGCTCTGTTCATAGGCCTCCGGATGCTCCTGCGGCAGGCCCAGGAAGCGCTCCGTCAGGTGGGTGTCGTAGTCCCGCCAATCCGCCACCGCGGACACCGCTACCGCGGCCTTGAAGACATCCGGCCGCTTGAGGACGGCCAGCGCGGACATGTAGCCGCCATGGCTTGCCCCGGTGATGCCCACGCGGCCCAGGTCCAGCTCCGGCACCTCCGCGGCGAGCGCGCGCAACGCGGCCACCTGATCCTCCAGCAGCGCCTCCGCGAACACATACTTCGGCTTGCGGTCCTTCGGGCTCGCCGTCAGCAGGGTTCCTCGTCCGTCCAGCTTCACGACCAGGAAGCCCTGGTCCGCCATCCACTGGGAGAGCAGGTGCTCCGAAAGGCTCTGGTGGACCATGGCGGTGCCGGGGCCCGCGTAGATCTCCACGATGACGGGCAGCTTCACGCCTGGCTTCGCGTTTCGCGGACGGACCAGGGACGTCCAGAAGCCCTCCTTGCCCACCCGCCGCACCTCCAGCCGGGGCTGGAAGGGAGGGGGCTTCGCGAGGGACGGAAGCTCACCCACGCGCGTGCCGTCCGCCTTCATGACGACGGTGTGCCGCAGGCTCGTGGGTCCTTCCGAGCTCACGATGAACAGCTCCCCCTGCCGGGACATCCTGCCCACCTCCATCGCCGGGCCTCCCGTGGTGACGCGGGTGGGCTCCCCGCCTCGCTGCATGCGCCAGAGGTAGCGCTCCGGGGAGTGGGGCCCTCCCAGGAAGTAGAGCGTGTCTTCCTTCTCCACGTAACCCACGAACTGTTGGAAGCCGGCCTCGGGAGTGAGGAGGGAGCGCACGCGCTTGCCGCTCGTGTCGCGCAGCTCCACCTCCGGGGCTCCGTTGCGTTCGGTGTACCAGAGGAAGCCGCTGCCATCCTCCAGCCACTGGGGGAACGCCTGATCCAGGTTGAGCCAGGCCTCATCCTTCTCCACGTGCAGGGTGCGCGTGCGTCCTGTCTTCACGTCCGCCGCGAGGAGGAGCTCCTCCGTCTGGGTGCGGTTCTGCACGAGCAGGGTCAGCGGGCCCTTCTTCGGCCAGGTCACGGTGGCCAGATACGGGTACTTCTCCGCATCCCAGCTCACCCACGTCGTCTTGCCACCCGTGACGGGGATGACCCCCAGCCGGACCCTGGCATTGGCCGTTCCGGCGCGAGGGTAGGAGAGCTGCTGCGCGCCCTGCTCGGGATGCGTGGCGTCCACGAGGGCGAGCTTCTCCACGACGCTCGTATCGGACTCCGTGTAGGCCAGGGCCTTCGCGTCCGGGCTCCACCAGTAGCCGGAGAAGCGATACATCTCCTCCTGGGCGATGAACTCCGCCAGGCCATGGGTCTTCTCCGGAGTGCCCCCGGTCGTGACGCGACGCTCGGTGTTCGTGGCCAGGTCCACGCGATACACGTCGTTGTCGCGGACACAGGCCACCTGCGTGCCGTCCAGGGAGAAGGTGGGGGCGATGGTGCCGGGGCCCGTCTTCAGCTCCATCACCTTGCCGGACGCGCTCGCCACGACGTAGAGCTTGCCGGAGAGCGCGACGAGGAGCTTCTCGCCGTCCTCGGACTGCGCGTAGAAGGTGAAGCCCCGGCTCCTCGTCCGCGTGCGCTCACGCCGCGCCTTCTCCTCGGCGGAGAGCGTCTCCTCGGCGCTCTTGAGGAGGGCCTCGGGGGTGAGGAACTCGCGCGTCTGCCCGGTGGCGACGTCGAAGGCGAAGAGCGACTGCACGTGGGTGTCGGGCGCGTTGCGGAGGAAGAAGACCGTCTTCGCGTCCGGGGTGAAGTTCGAGTTCCGGGGGTGACCGCTCCTGAAGAGCTGGGCCTCCATGATCTGGAGGAAGGAGGTGTCTGGATTTGGAGGCTGCGCGGCCGGTGCCGCGGGCTTCGATTGAGCGAGGACGGGGAGGCTCAGCAGCACGAGGGCGACGAAGAGGATGCGCATGGGGGCTCTCCTTTCACGGGGCCAGGAAGATACCACCCGCACCGCGTGTGCTTGCGCGCGGTAGCTTCCATGGGGATGTGCCATCACGCGGTCCCCTGGAGAACCAAGCCATGCGAATCCGAGTCCTCTTTCCCCTGTGCATCACCGGCCTGGTGCTGGCGTGCGCCACGCAGTCCCGTCCCACCGACACCGCGTCGGCCGCGCTGAGCGACGGCCCCCTGGTGCAGTCCTGCACGACGAGCCCGCCGGCGGGAGACGGAGGCGTGACGGTGGACATCACCGCCGACTCGGAGGGCAAGGTCCACTTCAGCTCCAAGACCGTGTCGGTGGATCCCGGGCAGACCGTGACCTTCGTGTCCTACGTGAATCAGGACCGGTGCATCGGCGTGTCGGACTACTCGATCTTCGCTGGCGGCGTGACAGGACCGCTGCTGGTGTCCGCCTGCAAGAGCGCCTCCTGGACCCTGCTCGCCAGTGATGCGAGCAACCAGTACCAGCTGTGGGCGTGCGCGACGGGCGACTGCACGAAGTGCACGCAGCCCCAGGGCGTGAAGGAGACCATCAACGGCACCCTGGAAGTCACGGGCCGCGGCGGGAACTAATCCGGCGGCAGTCGCGCGAGGGCGCGCCGCAGGTCCTCGCGCAGCCCGTTCGCATCCCTCCAGCCGGGGCGCGCGGTGAGCAGCGCCTCGGTGAGGGACAGGCCCTCCTGGAGTCGCGGCCGCGCGTCCTGGCCGGTGTGTTCCCTCCACGTGGCCCACTCGCGGAGGAAGGCGCCGAAGGCCAGTCGCTGCTCCAGGTTCTCGGGCTCCAGCTCCAGGGCCTTCTGGAACGAGCGTGCCGCGAGCTCGAAGGACTCGTCGGAGGCCGCCTCCACGGCCTGCGTCTCTCCCTGCCATCGCCACGCCTGCGCGAGCTTCGGGTTGAGCTTCAGCGCGCGCTCCAGCGCCTCCGTGGCGCGCGCGGTGGACGGCTTCGGATCCCGTCCCTGCTTCAGCGCGAACGCGGCCAGCGTCTGGTGCACCTGGCCCAGGTTGGCCCACGGCTGCGCGACTCCCGGCAGCAGGGTGGTGGCCTGCTGGAGCGCGGCCTGCGCTTCCTTCGCGCTCGCGGTGGGGTCCTCGCCGCGCAGCAGCTTCCACGTGGCGCGCCAGGCGCGGACCTCGCCCAGGTTGTTGTGCGCGAAGCCCACGGTGGGCGCGATGGCGATGGCCTGCGTGAAGGCCCGCTCCGCTTCGTCCAGCAGCGGCCCCGGCGCATCGCCCCGGTCCCACGCCTCGCGCGCTTGATCGAGCAGGATGGTGCCCACGCCGTTCTGGAGCGGGGGCAGGCGCGGGTTGATG
Source organism: Corallococcus sp. CA053C (assembly GCF_003611675.1). Classification (GTDB taxonomy): domain Bacteria; phylum Myxococcota; class Myxococcia; order Myxococcales; family Myxococcaceae; genus Corallococcus. Next base: position 73,004 of record NZ_RAWA01000002.1, on the reverse strand, counting down.
GCCACGCCCTTGCGGTAGGCCTCCAGCGCGCGGGCGAGCCCCGGCCCCGCGTCCCCGCCGTGGTCGCGCAGGCGCAGGGCGAGCGTGCGGTGGACGTCGCCCAGGTAGAACCACGGCACGACGTGGCCCGGGTCGATGGTGCTCGCGCGCTCCAGCGCGGTCCGGGCTTCTTCCAGGTCAGGGGCCGGCGACGGAGCGCGCGGATGGTTCGCGCGGTTCACGTACGCGGTGCCCAGGTTGATCCACGCATCCGGCCGCTGTGCATCCAGCGCCAGCGCCTGCCGGTAGGACTCGATGGCCTTCGCGCGGAAGGGCAGCGAGTCCCCGCCGCGTCCGTCCTCGGAGTCCGCCCACACCTTGAAGACGAGCCCCAGGTCCAGGTGGAAGTCGTAGTCGCGCGCGGACGCCGGGATGGATTCAAAGGCAGCCACGGCGGACTGGAGCTGTTCGCGCGGATCCTCGTTCCGGTTCTGCCGGTAGCGCGCCCACTGCCACCAGCCCATCGCCAGCGAGTGGCGCGCTTCCACCTTGTCGGGCGCGAGCCGCAGCGCCTCCTTCGCCGCGTCGATGGTGCGCTGGAGCAGGGGCTCCACCTCGCCCCCGCTGTTGACGCGCAGTTGGGCGACGCGGCGGTGGAGGCGCGCTTCGAGCACCCAGCTGTCCGCTTCATCGGGCGCCGCCACCAGCGCGCGTGACACGGCCTCCAGTCCTCGCGTGTACGCGGGCTGCACGTCGCCCTTGCCGGAGAGCTCCAGCAGCAGGGCCTCCTGTTCCAGCTCCGCCCGAGCGCGGTACACGGCGGGCACACTGCGACCGATGCTGGCCGCCGTGTCGTAGGCCTGACGTCCGGCCTCCAGGTCCGCATGGGCCGGGTCGCGTTCGCTCGCCAGGGCATGGCGCACGGCGCGGGCGAGCAGGATGTCGCCCCGGAGCAGGGCCGCTTCGTGGAACCACGGCAGCCGCGTGCCAAGTGCGTCCAGCGACTTCAGCGCGTCCTCGAAGTGGTCCTCGTAGAAGGCCCGGAGCGCGTCTGCGTATTCGGGCGCGGGCACCTCCGCGCCCTGGCCCTGCTTCAGGAAGGCCAATGCCGGATCGCGCGAGTGTGTCTGGGCCTCGCGCTGCTTCACCTCGCGCTGGGCGGTGTCCGGGATGCGGTCTGCTTCCAATCGCTCGCGCTGGTAGCGGTGTCCCAGCACCAGCGCGAGCGCATACGCCACGCGGGGCTCGTGGTTGCCAGCGGCCCAGGCCGCCTCCAGGTTCTTGAGCGCGGCCTCTTCGTCACCCAGCGCGAGGAACCCGCGTCCCAGTGCGTAGCGACCGGGCCCCTCCGCCACGGCGCCGGCTTCGCGCATGGCGGTCTCGATGTCGCGCATGCGTGTCTTCAGGGCTTCGCGGTCCGGCCGCGTGTCATGCAGTGGCGCCTGGCCGGAGTAGCGGGCCTGGGCCTCGATGCGCTCCACGCCTTCGGTGAAGCGCCGGGTGAGGGCCTCGCGGCGGGAGACCTCGCGCCGGGCCAGCACGCCCTGGCCCACGATGCCCACGGCTGCGAGCCCTACGACGCTGGCCACCGCGACCGCACGCCGGTGTCGCGCCACCCACTTGCGCACGCGGTACGCCGGGCCCGTGCGCGCGAGCACGCGCTCGCCGTCGAGGAACCGCTCCAGGTCATCCGCCAGCGCCCGCGCGGAGTCGTAGCGGCGCCCGCGCTCCTTCTCCAGACACTTGAGGACGATGGCTTCCAGGTCCGCGGGGACATGGGGCGCGAGCTCACGGAGCGGGCGGGGTTCGTGGGTGGCGACGCGGCTGAGGACCTCCAGGCCGTTGGCGCCGGGGACGGGCGGCTCGCCGGTGAGCAGGTGGTACAGCGTGGCGCCCAGGCTGTAGAGGTCCGCGCGCCGGTCCAGGTTCGTGACTTCGCCCCGGGCCTGTTCAGGCGCCATGTACTGGGGGGTGCCGAGGACGGTGCCCGTCGCGGTGAAGCCCTCGCTGCCGGTCCAGTCGCGCGCGAGGCCAAAGTCCATGACGTAGGGGTGCAGGGTGCCGTCGGCGGAGCGCTCCACCAGGATGTTGGAGGGCTTGAGGTCGCGGTGCACGAGCCCCGCTCGGTGGGCGGCATGCACGCCCAGGGCGGCGTCGCGCAGCACCAGCGCCTTCTGCTCCACGGTGAGCACGCCGGCCAGGGCATGCAGCGGCTGGCCTGCGACGTACTGCATGGCGATGTACGCGCGGCCCTGGACCTCGCCGACCTCGTACACGCGGCAGACGTTCTCGTGGTCCACGCGGGCCTGCGCGCGCGCCTCGGAGACGAAGCGGCGAGACAGCTCCGCGTCCTCGTCGCGCACGAACTTGAGTGCCACGTCGCGGTGCAATCGCACGTCCTGCGCCAGGAACACGCGGCCCATGCCGCCCTGCCCGAGGAAGCGCACGGGCCGGTAGCGCTCCCAGTACGGCACCGGGAACGCAGGCCCGTCCACCACAGGTGGCGGCGTGCCGCCCGGCGTGAGCGTGTCATCGGGCGAGCGCGGCCCGGGCCCGTCATCATGGGGGGACGAGGCATGGCGGCCGTGGGGCGCATCGGCCCGGTCGCTGCCGCTCCCGGCGTCACATTGCTCCGACGGCTCGTATTGCTTCAATGCTTGGCGCTGTTCCGCTGCCTCGCGCTGCTCCGATGCCCCGCGTTGCTCCGATGCCCCGCGCTGCTCCGATGCCCCGCGCTGCTCCGATGCCCCGCGTTGCTCCGATGCCTCACGCTGCGCGAACGGCTCGCGTGGTTCCGGCGTCGGCGCCGAGGAGGTCGCTGTGCCCTCCTCCGATTCGGGAGCCACCCCCAGCTCCTCGCGCAGCGACACAAGCGAGTCGAAAGAAATCCGCCCGCGCTCCACCAGCAACTGCAACGGCGAGCAGCCACGCCGTGCAGCCTCCGCGCGCAGGGCCTCCGCGTCCTCGCGTGAGACCAGGCCCTCGGCGAGGGCCACCCTCAGCTCTGCCTCGTCCGTCTCACGCACGCGAAGGAACCCCCGATGGACGGGCAGCGTACCGGAAGCGCCCGGCCCCCACGCATCCAACGCGCCGCCTCTTGCGGTGCCGCGCCGCCCGTTCCCAAGATGCGCGCATGAGCTCCATGTGGGTCCTGGAAACGCCGCAGCCGCCGCCCGACGCGCGCATCGTCTATGGCGAGGCGCCCCAGCAGTTCACCGAGCTGCGCAAGCCCCCGGGCAAGGGCCCGCACCCGGTGGTCCTCTTCATCCACGGCGGCTTCTGGCGCCAGGAGTACGGCCTGGAGCACGCGGGCCACCTCTGCGCGGACCTCGCCAAGCGCGGCTTCGCCACCTGGAGCGTGGAGTACCGGCGCGTGGGCCAGGACGGCGGCGGCTTCCCCGGCACGCTGGAAGATGTCGCCTCCGCGGCGGATCACCTCGTGGACGCGGCACCCTCACTGGGCCTGGACCTGTCCCGCGTCGTGGCCATGGGCCACTCGGCCGGAGGCCACCTCGCCATGTGGCTGGCCGCGCGCCACCGCCTCACCGCGCGCCAGGCGCTCTACCGTGACGCCCCCCTCAAGCTGAAGGGCGTGGTGTCCCTGGCCGGCGTGCTGGACCTCGCGCAGGGCGCCGCGCTGGACCTGGGCAAGGGCATCGTGAAGACCTTCATGGGCGGCACGCCGGAACAGGTCCCGGAGCGCTACGCCGTCGCATCCCCCGCGGCGCTCCAGCCGCTGAAGCTCCCCCAGGTGCTGCTCCACGGCACCGAGGACGACACCGTGCCCCTCAAGGTCAGCGAGGCCTTCCACGCCCGGGGCGTCCAGCAGAAGGACCCCGTGCACCTTGTGCCGCTGAAGGGTGCGGGCCACTTCGAGCTCATCGACCCGCGCTCGAAGGAGTGGCCCCGCGTCGTGCAGGCCGTGCGCAACCTGCGCTGAGCAGCCAGCCCGCCGAGCCCCCCTCTCCTCGCACGGAGCCCAGACCGGGAGCAGGGGCCTTCCACCCCACCGGGCCATCGGATGCGCACCCTCTTAACGGTCCGAAGTCGGGGACGGGAGGAGCGCTCGCATGGCGACGATGGACGTGATGCACGGGCCGGGGATGGATCGGCTGTCGAATGGGGCGAAGCAGGCCGCGAACCACCCCTGGGCGAAGAAGCTGGGACGGATGGGCTACGCGGCGAAGGGCGCCGTCTACGCCATCATCGGCGTGCTCGCGCTGAAGCTCGCGGCGGGCGAGGGCGGCCGCACCACGGACAGCCACGGCGCGGTGGGGACCGTGGCGCACGGGCCCTTCGGCATGGTGCTCCTGTCAGTGCTGGTGGTGGGCCTGCTGGGCTTCGTCGTCTGGCGCTTCGCCCAGGCGTTCGCGGACACCGAAGGCAAGGGCTCCGACGCGAAGGGCATTGCCACGCGCGCCATGTACTTCCTGAGCGGTGCCATCTACGCGTCGCTGGCCCTCTTCGCCGCGAAGCTGGTGGTGGGCGCGTCCCAGGGACGCAGCAAGGGCACGCAGGGGTGGACGGCGACGCTGATGGAGCAGCCCTTCGGCCGCGTCCTGGTGGCGCTCGTGGGCGTGGGCATCCTCGGCTTCGCGGTGAAGCAGTTCCACAAGGCGTGGAAGGGGAAGTTCCTGGAGAAGCTCACGCTCACCGGGCTCGCGGGACGTCAGCGGCATTGGGTGGAGCGGGTGTCGCGCTTCGGCATCGCCGCGCGCGGCATGGTGTTCGCCGTCATCGGCGTCTTCCTGGTCCGCTCCGCCGTGGACGCGAACCCGGGTGAGGCCAAGGGCCTGGGAGAGGCCCTGGCCGTCGTCGCCCGCCAACCCGCGGGCGACGTGCTCCTGGGGGTGGTGGCGGCGGGCCTGGTGGCCTACGCCGCCTTCATGGTCCTCCAGGCGCGCTACCGGCGCCTCTAGAAGAGGTTCCAGAGGTACTGGTTGGTCACCTCGTGGTGGAACTGGATCTCCGCTTCCTTCACGCGGGTGCCCAGCTGCTTGGGGCAGCGGTCCGCGGAGCCCACTTTCAGCTCCGCGTACTTGCCCTGCACCTGCTCACCCAGCGTCTGCGCGACGAACTGGCTGCCCTTGAAGAAGCGGATCGCGTCGTAGATGTTGTCCGGCAGGAAGCGCGTGCGGCTGCGCTTGGTCTCCGCGTCCTCCTGCGGCTGCGGGCCCTCCAGGCCGGTCTTCATCAGCGTGTAGAGCACCATGTACGGGTTGGCGTCCGGCGCCACCGAACGGCACTCGACGCGCGCGCTGCGCTCGTTGCCGAACGGGATGCGCACCATGGCGCCGCGGTTGTTCGCGGAGGCCTTGATCTGGTTGGGCGCCTCGTAGTGCGGATCCAACCGGCGGTAGGAGTTCACGCTGGAGTTGAGCACGAGGCAGATGTCGTTGGCGTTGGTGAGGATGCGGTCGATGAACTCCCACCCCATCGGCGACAGCCCGTCCTGCCCGTTCTTGTCGTGGAACAGGTTCTTGCCGCCCTTGGACAGCGACATATTGATGTGCATGCCGTTGCCATTCACCCCCGTGACGGGCTTGGGCAGGAAGCTGGCGGTGAGGCCCAGCTGCGCGGCCACCTGACGGCAGAGCAGCTTGTAGAGCTGGATCTGATCCGCGGCGATGATGGCCTCGCTGTACGAGAAGTTCATCTCGAACTGGCTGGGCGCGACCTCCGGGTGGTCCTTCTCGTTCTGGAAGCCCATGGCGCGCTGGGCTTCGGCGGCCTTGTCGATGAAGGTGCGCAGCGCGTCGCCCGGCAGCGCGTGGTAGTAGCCGCCGATGGAGATGAACTCGAACTTGCCTTCCTCGTGGTAGTGGCGCTCGGCGTCACGGCTCTTGAAGAGGAAGCCTTCGATTTCGGGCGCCGCGTGGAACACGGTGCCGTCCTTCTGGAACAGGGCGTCCGTGGCGCGCTTGAGCTGGCCGCGCATGTCCGAGTGGTACGGCGTGCCGTCGCGCTCCAGCACTTCGCTGAACGCCAGCACCTTGCCGGGCCCGAAGATGTCGGAGGGCAGCCAGTAGAACGCGCCCCAGTCGATGTTCAGGCGCAGGTCGCTCTCCGCCTGCGCGGAGAAGCCGCGGATGGAGGAGCCGTCGAAGGTGAGGTTGTCGGCGCTCTTGAGGAGGAACTTCTTGTCGTAGTCCAGCATGTGCAGCCGACCTTCCAGGTCGGTGAAGCACACGGTGATGGCCTTGATGCGCTTCTCGTCGGTCAGGTACTTGAGGCGCTCCTCGCGCATCTTGTCCGGCGACTCGCGCTTGAGGCGCTGTTCCTTCACCCGGAGGTTGAGCTCCTCCAGCTCGTCGTAGGGAATCTCCAGGAAGTCCCGCAGCGGCTTCTGCTCCATGTCCGTGCCTCCAGGCTGAGTCCCCCGTCCGGATGCCGGAGAAGAGGGACAGCAAAATCTCGGGCGCAGGTATTTACATTCCGCGTCTCGAAATCAAGCCTAATTTCCTTGGACTGAAGCTTAGTGACAGGTCTGACACCGTCACGAAAGCCCCCACGTCAAGGGACGAGGGGCCCGACGCCCCGGCCAGTGGACACTGGCGCCGCGCTGCGTCGGCCGCGTGTCCTCCTTCCGACGGGGCTTACGGCAGCGGTTCGAGCCCGGGGGAGGGCAGGGCGGTGCCGGCGGGCCAGAGCACGTACGCGGCGCCCCGGGAGTGCTGCCAGGCGCGCCACAGCTCGGCGCGCCGGTACGTCGCGCTGGTGGTTTCGTTGGAGGCGAAAGCAGGATCGTTGACGACGACGTCGCCCTCGGCGGTGAAGCCCTTCACGACGATGAGGTGGCCGTCGGTGCGGCGGGCGGCGCCTCCGGTGAGCTCTCCAGGCTCGTACGCGATGCTGATGCTCACGGGGATGCCGGCGGCGACGAGGCGCTCCACGGGGGCGAAGGAGTCGAAGCGGGCGACGAGTCCGTGCAGGGCGCCGTTCGCCATGTGGGCGGCATAGGCGGTGTTGAAGGGCCAGTTGCCGGTGCCCTTGTAGACCCAGTCATAGGTGTGGGCTGCGGCGGTGGGCACGGGGTGCTCCAGCTCCGCGACGCCCAGCTTCCGGCTCCAGTAGCCGAGCAGCATGGTCGTGGACGTGGGGGAGCACCAGACCTCGCCGCCGTCGGGGTAGATCATCTGCGAGTAGCCGGGCACGTCCAGCACGGTGCCCCACGCGGTGCGGTCCGCGGCGGCGTCCGCGGCGGGCTTCATGCGCGTGTCGGTGATGGCGGCGGCGAGCCCTCGGACGCGGGGGCTGGCGTCGGGGCGTTCGGAGAAGAGGAACACGGTGACGCGCAGGGCGTCCGCGCGGCGCTTCAGGTTGAGCGTGTCGGTGAGCACGGCGCCGTCCGCGTCACCCTGGCCGTCCACGCTGTGGCGCGCGACGGTGGCCGCGTTGAAGGCCCAGACGCCCAGCTCATAGTCCTTCGTCCAGGAACCCTCGATGCGCGCGGAGACGGTGAGCTTCACCCAGGTGCCCGGAGGCGTCTGCGCGTCGAAGGACGGCACCACGCTGTCGAAGCCGCCAGGGACGGACTGGACCTCCGAGGTGGCGGTGCCGAAGCGGAACGTGCCGCCGTTGTAGAAGGTGCCCCCGTCCAACCAGCCGCCCGCGGGGAACGGATCCGTGCCCTCCTTCGCGGAGGTGTCCAATTCCAGCGCGCCGTCCGCGGCGACGCGGGTGCCGTCACGGTTGAAGCGCGCGAGGTCGCCCGTCGCGGCGGTGCGCTGCCACAGCCGCGCGGGAGAGCCTGCCTCCGTCTGCGGCGCGTCCGTGGACGGCGACGGAGACGAGGACACGCAGGCCCCGAGGAAGGCGGCCAGCAGGACAGCGGAGCGGAGTCGGGCGCGGGCGTTCACCGCCCGATTGTCGCAAACGCCCGTGTGGGCTCACAAGGCGGATACCGGGAAAGTCCGGTTGTGCGCACGGCCTCGACGGATGGTTTGTTGTGGGTAGCAGCAGCTACCTCACCGAGGGCACTTACGGGAGCGCCCTATGACTTGAAGCCTGAGAGAAATTGATGCGGCGCTACGGAAGCTGCTTAGGGCGAATTTTACGGCCACTCTCAATAGGCCAAGTAACTGCAACCTGCTGCGTTGACGCCAAGTTGTTGTGAGTGTTTTGCTTGTATCGAAAATTCAGCCACAACGCGCCGAAGAATCAATCGCCGACGGCGTCGCAAGTTACGCTCTGTCTCGACGCCGCTCACTCATGCACGCCTACTCGGGTGGCGCGAAGGATTATTTTCGTCTTGCCTCGCAGGCATTCTTCACAAACTAACCGTTGCGCCTACTTCCCTCCGAGAGACTGCCCCAGTCCTTGCATGGCAGGGTTTGCCCGGTGTCTTCGAAATTGTCTATCGCTCGAAGTGAAAACCAAAGTCCAAGTTCTGTTAATGCGTTTGTAAGAATGGATCTTCCAGAAACGCAGTGATGAGTGGCGCGCCCAAGCAGGAGAAGAGGCCCTGCTGATGCTTTCTCTTTAAGTTGAGCCAGTGCGTCCTTTTGGGTCCAGATATACTCTGCATACTTGTGCATGACTTTGGCTTGATCCCAGGATTCACCAACGTACTTGTTGGCGAAAACAGGTGCGTGTTCATAGTTTACACCCTCCCTTTGGATTAAAGAGCGGAGAACTTCCAGCGAAAACCCTCTCCCAAGGAATGACGGGGAGAGTCGTATGTCAATGATGTGTTTAATGTTTTCTGTTTTGATGATTTCTTCGAAGAGGTCAAAGTCAATCCCATCAAGTCCGACGCTGATTATTTTCGGAAGAGAAAAAGCCTCACCAAATAATTCAAGTTGTTGAGGAGCCGGACGTGCTAGGACGACCGTTCTCAATATCGGCTTGTGATCTTGGCGTAAGTGCCCCTCTCCTTGAAGAACCGCCAAGGATGGAATTCTGGGTCCTTTAACGTCCATGGCTATCCCTCCCTCGTTCAATCTCCTCGACGCGCTCGGCTATATGCGCCTCGAAGTCAATCAGGTCTTTTGAGAAGACGGGATCGTGATGCACCGTTTGAGAAGAAGGGCGGGAGATTAAGAAGCCATCCCTGTCCTTGAGGTCTGCAATTTTTTTGAAGGCGACGGAAAATCTTCGGGGTGAGACACCAGAGAAAGGCCGAAAGTGCACTTTTTTCGAAGAGTCTGACCAACGCTTTGTTACTTCCTCCGTTGAGTCGGAGTGAAGAGTTGATGCCCTGCTTTTGACATATGGTTCAATGTAGACGACTTCGCGAATGCCGCTGGCAACTATGTGTCGTGCGCAACTGTGACATGGGTAAGTTGTGCAATAAAGAGTAGCGCCCTGTGTGGTTGCATTTCCAAGCCTGGCGACGCTTAGGATGGCATCCATTTCTGCGTGGACCGCGCGGGAGAACTCAATGAGATCGCGCACGGCTGTTTGCTCTATTTGTTGCCTGACGGCATCTGGCGAGACACCGTCACTTAGTAGGTTGTTGCTCTTAAGTCGTTGGAATATGTTCTTGTATATATCTATTTTCGAGTGGTCGTTTCGGCAATATGGTCGGTCTAGGTCGCCTTTGTCCATGAAGCACCGGTGATCAACTGGATCTCCGTCTTGATAAAGGCCTCCACCGTATTTGGGAACGTCATTGGTTCCCGTTGCGATGAGTTCGCCCGTCTTGCTCATGATGGCTGCACCAACTTGGCGCGACATGCACGACGACCGCAGCGCAGATGACCATGCTGCATACATTCCGCGTTCGTCCTCGTGCGGTCGAATTACTGCTCGTTCTGTGATTATTTGGATGGTTCGAGATAGCGTGCCGGCCAAAGAGCGGGGGTCCTGATCTTCATTATTAACAAAGAAGTCAGCGTACTGGAGTGTCCCGCGTACGTTTTGACCGATGTCGGGCTGCCCAGGAGTTCTAGGAGCCGCGTCGTCGCGCGCAGCTATGTCCGCGCGATTGTCGGAATCTGTGTCCTTGTATTTGAAGACAAGTCGCTTCTCTCGAACATCGAAACCGCAGATGACGCCAATTAGGTAGAAAGAGCTGCGGTAGACTTCTCGTAGTGTCTCTACTTCGCGAGGATGTTTGAGAGAGTCGATTACGAATGCTAGAGGTTGTTTTGTGGTTCGTGGCTGTTTGCGCTCATCGTGGATTCTGCGGATCGCAAGCGCTGCGACGATGCTCGCTCCGTGGTCTTTTCGAAGCTGATCTCCGGCATCCTGGAGGATCTTTGTGCGCTCATGTCGTGGGCCTGAAAGAGAGGCTTTCCGGATAAGGCCAAGCTGGTCGGCAGTCTCGGTGATTAAGGTGCTGGCCTTGATTTTGAGCGGTTTGTAGCCTGCGGAGGTTAGCTCTTCAATTAGACTGCCTGCGACGTGCGTAGCTCCTGCACCGACATGCCCGACGATAGCAAAAACAAGGTCATGTGACTTTGCGTCATCAATGGCGTCCCTCAGATGATCTTTGGAGTCAGAGGTGCGTAGAGGTGGGGACGGAATGGCGATGGCGGTCATGGGCAACCTAGCGACCTTTAAGGCGGTTTACTGGCAGAGCGCTCTAAAAGGCGAGTGTGCCATAGGTCAGGGGCTTAGATGCAGGTCTACGTTGGAGTACATGTGGTTTTTAGTCCGACCTCTTCAGGGCCTGACGAGGTGCCGGCTTAGCTGATTGCATTCCCTGAGTAAATAATAGGGGCATTCCAAGTGGGCACGGAACTAGTGCTCGTTGCTTGGTTTGTGTGTTGACTTCAATCAAGTCCAGTTGGCAATGCCTGGAGTGCTTCGTGGGTAGCGGTAGTCGCGCGGTGCGATAGTTGTGCTCGCAGGTGCTATTTTGAGTGGGTTGCATTCTCTTCCCAGAGTGCTCAAGAGACATGCGTTCTGGGTGCACTCAGTTGTGGATTTTATTTGCCAGTGTACTGCTGGATTATGTGGGTGAGAAGCGGGTGCGATCTTCAAGGGGCTTCCGCTATGTGTGGAGGTTTTGTCCTGCGTTGGCTTTGTGGTGGTGTTTATGGGGGATGAGGAGTCCACCGCCTGGGCGAGCTTCAGGCCGTCGATGTCGGGGCGGTCCTTCGTGCAATCAATCGCGGTGTAGCCGTCCAGGTCCGCGAGCCCGGGACCACAGCCGCTCACCCCCAGCGACAGGGCGAGCGGGAAGAGCCAGCGCGAGCGAAGGGCTTTCGTGCTCAGGCCCAGAGCTCCTGCTCCAGCGTGTCGAGCAGGGACAGGGCGACCTCGGGCGTGGGCAGGCCCGCTTCGGTCACGAGCCCCGTGTCGAGCGGCACGGCGACCTCCGCGCGCAAGAGCGCCACCGCCTGCCGCTGGGCCTCGCGCAGCGCTTCCCGCTCCGGGGCGGAGAGGCGCGGACGGGCCCACTGGTCGATGTCCCAGGACAGCCCCGCGTGCCGCGTCTCGTCCTCGGCGATGCTCATCATGGCCTCGCGCACTTCCGCGTCGCGCGCGTGCAGGGCCTGGTAGTGGGCCACCAGCGCGCCGTACGTCTCACGCACGCAGCCCTCCACGGCGTTGTCCAGGGCCACCTCGGAGAGCGGGCGCAGGGGACGCTCGGCCACGACCGGACGCTGGGGCGTGGCGCCGAAGCGGCGCGCGAGCCGCCCCGTCACGTCGGTGTGCATCACCTCGTCCATCGCGCTCCTGCGCGCCGCGTCCTGGAGGCCCGCGTCGGCGCCGTGCAGCGCCAGCTCTTCACGCAAGCGCAGGAAGGCATGGACGGACGCCGCCTCCAGGTGCGCGGCCTCCGCGAAGTAGTGCCCGAGCGCATCCGTGCTCTCGCACCCGCCCGCGACCTGGAGGCCCACGGGCCGCCGGCCGATGGCGCAGTTGTTGGTGCCCTTCTCCAGCACGTGGTGCTCCAACTCGCGCACCTCGCCGGAGGCGGACACCTGCACCACGTGCTGCGTCAGCTCCGTGCCCTTGCCGCAGGCGTAGCCCCGGGTCCCGATGACGTTGAAGGTGCCGTCGGAGTTCCGCTTCACCGCGCCCTGCTTCAGGTCGCTGCAGCTCAGCCAGTAGCCGGAAGCGAAGGTCTTGAGCACGGCCTCCTGTTCGGTGTCGATGGTGCCCAGCAGTTCCTGGAGGGACTCCATCGTGGAATATGTCTTCACCTCGTCACCGCGCGTGGTGACGAGGTGGTTGTCGGAGCAGTACTGCAAGCAGTTCTTGTTGAAGCCCTCGGTGGGCAGGGCCTCCGCCACGGCCGTCTGACAGGCGGCGACGTCGGTGGCCGTCGCGCAGGCCTGTCCGGAGGAGGACGCATCCTGCGTGGTAAAGGCCTCGCCACTCCCGGACGTATTCCGGTAGCGAAGCTGGATGAAGTCCGGCGCTGGAGAAATCGTCAGGTCGCTGAGGGCCGGGGCGCCGTTGTCGCATTCGACCGCCGTGTAGCCCTCCAGGTCCGCGCCACCGTGACCGCAGCCCGCGAGGACCAGGGGCGTGGCGAGCGAGGCGCGCAGGGCGCGCGAGAAGAGGTGGCGCAGTCGGAGGACTTGCATGGGACAGCTCCCGAGGAGATGAGGTGTCCCGGCGCTACAGCAACAGCGATGCCAGCGCTCCGTCACAGGGAAGACGGCCCTGGAGTGCGACGCCGCGTGCTCGGAAAACCGAGGGATGATCAGAAAGCTGAGGGGCCCGCCCATCCGGCACGGACCCCTCGGGCGACTTGAAGATGAAAGCTACTCGGACCAGTACGACCCGAGGCCGGCGCGGACCAGGTCGCAGATGTACACGATGCTGTCGTCCCCGTTGTCGTAGACGCCGCGAGCGTGCAGGCACCGCGCGCTGCTGGGGTAGGGCGCGCCGTACTGCGCCGCCAGCTGCTTGCAATAGGTGTCACCCGCCGTGCCGGACGTGCACTCCACCGTGCATGCGTTGCCACTCTCCCAGGAAGGGTTGTAGGTGGGGTACGAGTCCGCGGTGTTCCAGCACAGGCCGCTCGAACACTGGGAGTCGCTCGAACAGGACTTGCCGATGGAGAGCAGCGACTGCTCCTGCGCGGCGAGCGTGGGCTCCGCCACGTCCGTGCCGCAGGCCAGCGAGAACACGGAGCACAGCACCATCAGGGACGAGGCCAGGGGAAGCTTCATGGATGACTCCATTCCGGGGGAAACGGGGAGTCTCCGTTCTACCAGAACAAGTGGGCAGTGCTCGTGGATCGTGTGCGCGCGGGCTTTTCCAATGAGCGCTCAGTCCAGGTCGCGGATGCGAACGGCGTCATCCTCCGAAGCCTGAGGCAGGTAGGAAATCCCCAGGCCCTGAGACGACGTGGGAGGCAGGCAGGGCGTTTGCCGGATGTCAGACCGAATGGATAGCGTGCAGTCCATGCCGGACATCCGCCTGCCTGCCGAAGCGAAGTACAAGAACGAGCTGGACGCCCTCGCGGCGCACGACGACAAGCCCCGCCCACCGGGTTGGGCGCTGTCGCCCCGCGCGGTGGAGATGTACATCCTGGGCAGCCCCAAGCCCGTGGGCGGCGTCACCATCACGCCCAAGTACGTGGGGGACCGGGGCATCGTGCAGGTGTGCATCGCCACGCTCGCGTCGGACCGGGCGCTGATGCTGGTGGGTGAGCCGGGCACCGCGAAGAGCTGGCTGTCCGAGCACCTCTCCGCGGCCGTCAGCGGCACGTCGGGGCTCGTGGTCCAGGGCACGGCGGGGACCAGCGAGGACCACATCAAGTACTCGTGGAACTACGCGCTGCTGCTCGCGCAGGGGCCGTCGCCGGAGGCGCTGGTGCCGTCGCCCATCCTGCGTGCGATGCGCACGGGCAAGTTCGCCCGCTTCGAGGAGGTGACGCGCACGTCGCCGGAGATCCAGGACTCGCTCATCTCCATCCTGTCGGAGAAGCAGGTGTCGGTGCCGGAGCTGGGAGAGATCACCAGCGCGCAACGGGGCTTCAACCTCATCGCCACCGCGAACACGCGGGACCGGGGCGTGAACGAGATGAGCGCCGCGCTCAAGCGCCGCTTCAACTTCGTCACCGTGCCCGTGGTGGAGGACCTGGAGCAGGAGATTCAAATCGTCACCAAGCGCGAGGCGGAGCTGCGCACGGACTACCAGGTGGGGGTGCCGCCGCCGGAGGAGCTGTCGCGCGTGCTGCTGACGCTCTTCCAGGAGCTGCGCAAGGGCGTGACGAAGGACGGCAAGACGAAGGTGCGCACCCCGGGGGCGGTGCTGTCCACGGCGGAGGCCATCAGCGTGCTGTTCAACAGCGCCATCCTCGCGCAGCAGTTCGGTTCGGGGACGGTGACGCCGCACGAGCTGGCGGCCTCGCTGGTGGGCGCGGTGGTGAAGGAGCAGGAGGACGACGTGAAGGCGCTGCGCGAATACATGGAGACGGTGGCCAAGGGCCGCCCGGGTCCGTGGAAGGACCTCTACTCCGCGAGCAAGAAGCTCCTGAGGGGCTGATGGACTTCGCCCTGCTCTCCCGGGTGCGGCACTTCCCGGTGCGTCACCACTCGCCGCGCACCACCGCCGTGCTCCAGCGCTGGTTGGAGAAGGTGAAGCCCGAGGTCGTCCTCGTGGAAGGCCCGTGCGATGCCACGGGGATGGTGGACGTGCTGTGCGACGCGCAGACGCGGCCCCCCGTGGCCATCCTGGGCTACCGCACGGACGGCACCCCGGCGTCCTCGCTGTGGCCCTTCGCGGCCTATTCGCCGGAGTACCAGGCCCTGCGCTGGGCCCGTGCGAATGGCGCGCGCGTGGAGTTCATCGACATCCCGGTGGGCGTGAGCCTCGCGGTGGACCGCGACGCACCCGGGCTGGGAATCGAGGCCGAAGTCGCGGCAGAGGGTGCTCCTGTCTCCGTCTCTGAAGATGCGGTGCCGCTGACGGACGCCTTCGCGCGCTCGCAGGGCTACCGCTCGTTCGAGGAGTTCTGGGAGGCGGCCTTCGAGGCGCCGGACTGGAGCCCCGAGCAGTTCCGCCCGGTGCTGCTGGCGTGGGCGGAGGTGATCAATGCCGGGCCCCGGCAGGGGTACCACCGCCAGCGGGACGCCTTCATGGCGCGCAAGGTGCTGGAGGTGGTGGCGGGCGGCGTGGCCCCGGAGAAGGTGGCGGTGGTGGCGGGCGCGGCGCACATCGCGGCCTTCGTGGCCGGGGACGTGGAGCCCGCGCTGGAGGCGAAGCTGCCCCCGGGCGTGCCGTGCGCGGTGACGGTGATTCCGTTCAGCTTCCCCCGGCTCGCGGAGCAATTGGGGTACGGCGCGGGCAACCGGGCGCCGCACTTCTACCAGAAGGCCCACGAGGCCCACTGCGACTTCCGGCGCGCCACGCTGGAGGTGCTGCTGGACTTCGCGAGCCACCTGCGGATGCGCGGCTTCTCCGCGTCGCTGTCGGACGTGCTGGAGGCGTACCGGCTGGCGGTGATGCTGTCGGACCTGCGCGAGAAGAGCGCGCCGGGTCTGGATGAGCTGCGCGAGGCGACGGTGGCCACGCTGTGCCGGGGCGACGCGACGCACGTGGACGACTTCCTGTGGAAGAGCGTCATCGGCCACCAGGTGGGGCAGGTGGCGAGCCGCATCGGGCAGAACTCGCTCCAGGCGGAGTTCTGGCGCGAGGTGGGCGAGCGGCGGCTGCCGCGCACGGACAGCGCGGAGACGTTCGCGCTGCGGCTCAACAACGAGGTGGAGGTGGGCTCGTCCGTGTTCCTCCACCGGCTGCGTGTGGCGGGCGTCCCGTACGCGACGCTGTCGGGCACGGGCTCGCGCGCGCAGGCGGCCACCGAGGCCGGGGGCTACGCGGCGCTCACGCGGGTGCGTGAGTCCTGGCAGGCGCAGTGGACGCCGTCCACGGACGTGGCGCTGGTGGAGAAGATCGTCCTCGGCGACTCGCTGGAGGGCGTGACGACGCGCGTGCTCCAGGAGCGGCTGACGCTGGCGAAGACGACGGCGGAGGCGGCGGACGTGCTGCTGGAGTCCGTCATCACCGGCTGTCCCCAGACGGTGGCCTCGGCGCTCCGGGCCTGTGACGTGCACGCGGCCACGGACGCGGACCTGCCCTCGCTGGCGTCGGCGGCCCGGTCGCTGTCGGGGCTGATGGCGTACGGCACCTCGCGCGCGCACTCGGCCGTGGGGGACGAGGCGGTGGCGTCGCTGGGAGAGAAGACCTTCGGGCGGGCGCTCTTGCGCGTGCGCGAGGCCAGCGCGTGCGCACCGGAGGCGGTGCCCAAGGTGCTGGAGGCGCTGCGCACGCTGCACGAGGTGGCGCTGTCCCAGCCGCGCGCGGACAAGGCGGGATGGCTTGCGGAGGCGCGCGCGCTGATGGAGAGCCATGTGGTGCACCCGGCGACGGCGGGGCTCGCGACGGGCCTGCTGTACCTGGCGCGGGAGCTGCCGGAGTCGGACGTGGCGCTGGAGGTGGGGCGGCGGCTGTCGCTGGCGGTGGAGCCGGCGGATGCGGCGGCGTACCTGGAGGGCTTCCTCCAGGTGAACGCGCTGGTGCTGGTGAAGAGCCGCGAGGTGGTGAAGGCGCTGGATGCGTTCCTGTGCGGCGTGGAGCCGGAGCGCTTCCGGCAGACGCTCCCGGTGCTGAGGCGTGCGCTGGGCACGCTGGGCGCCACGGAGCGGCGCTACCTGATGGAGAACGTGATGGGCGTGCGGCACTTGAAGGACAAGGGCCGCGCGGTGAAGGCCGTGCTGGAAGAGAAGGACAAGGAGACGTTGAAGGACATGAGCGCGGAGCTGGGCAAGGCGCTCGATGACCTGGACGACCTGCTATGAGCGTGGACCCCAAGGACCTGGAACCGAAGGACCGCGATGCGTTGCTGCGCTGGCGCCTGGCGCTGGGCCCGGAGGCGGAGAAGACGGGCTCCTGTCCGTCGCTGGGCGCGCTGAGGGCGGGCGCGGACACGGTGGGCCTGGGCGACGGCGACCTGGAGGAGCTGGATGACACGCTCTCCTTCGTCTACGGCGAGCGCTCCGCGGGCCGGGGCGGCTCCAAGCCGTACCTGCCCAAGTGGCTGGGGGCGCTGCGCGACTTCTTCCAGGACGACGTCATCGCGCTGGTGCAGAAGGACGCCATCGAGCGCAAGGGGCTCACGCAGCTGCTCTTCGAGCCGGAGACCCTGCCGTTCCTGGACAAGAACGTGGAGCTGGTGACGACGCTGGTGAGCGCGCGCGGGCTCATCCCGGACCAGGCGAAGGACCTGGCGCGCGGCATCATCCGCGAGGTGGTGGACGACCTGCGCAAGAAGCTGGAGTCGCCGCTGCGGACGGCGGTGCTCGGGGCGCTGAGGCGGGACCGGACGAGCCCCATCCCCATCGCGAGGAACATCGACTGGCGGCGCACCATCCGCGCGAACCTGAAGGGCTGGGATTCGGAGCGCAAGCGGCTCATCCCGGAGCGCTTCTACTTCTGGCCCAACCAGCGGCGGCACCACGAATGGGACGTGACGCTGGTGGTGGACCAGTCCGGGTCCATGGCGGAGAGCGTGGTGTACAGCTCCGTGATGGCGGCCATCTTCGCGTCGCTGGACGTGTTGCGGACCAGCCTCGTCCTCTTCGACACGGAGATCGCGGACATGACGCCCATGCTGTCCGACCCCGTGGAGGTGCTGTTCTCCGCGCAGCTGGGTGGCGGCACGGACATCAACCGGGCGGTGGCGTACGCGCAGGAGCACTACGTGCGCCGGCCGGAGAAGACGCTCTTCATCCTCATCACCGACCTGTACGAGGGCGGCAACGCCGAGGAGCTGGTGGCGAGGCTGCGGCAGTTGGTGGACTCACGCTCGAAGGTGCTGTGTCTGCTGGCGCTGTCGGACAGCGGCCGGCCCTCGTATGACCATGCGATGGCGGAGCAGCTCACCGCGCTGGGGATCCCGTGCTTCGGGTGCACGCCCCGGAAGCTGGTGGATGTGGTGGAGCGGGTGATGCGCAACCAGGACCTGACGCCGCTGCTTGCGTCGAGTGAGAAGGGGAACCGTCATGGCTGACGTACGGCCCATCATCGGGATGGGAGCGCTGACGGAGATCATCAGCGACAAGGCGGAGCTGGCCAAGGGCGCGGCGCTGTTCGACGGCAAGCAGCTGGCCAACCTGTCCCGCTACGAGAACCGGCTGTTCGCGGACGCGGCGGGTTCGGGAGCGACGCCGTACAAGGTCTCGCTGGTGTTCGGCGAGGCGCGCTCGGATGTGAAGGGGCGGTGCTCGTGCATGGCGGCGCGCTCGCGCCCGTACTGCAAGCACGCGGCGGCGCTGCTGGTGGCGTGGGCCCGGGCGCCCCAGGCCTTCGTGACGGCGGAGTCCGCCCCGGTGGCACCGGGTGGTACCGGCACGAAGAAGAGCGTGAAGAAGGGCAAGGCGGAGACGGGCGAGCTGATGAAGGCCGGCGTGGCGCAGGTGTCCACGCTGGTGCGGGAGCTGGGCCTGTCGGGCGTGGCGTCGTTGGGAGCGGAGCGGCCCGAGCAGGTGCGTGCGTTGGGCGAAGCGCTCCGGGCCAACGGGCTGCGGCGGCTGTCGGCGCGGGCGGTGGAGCTGGCGGGCCTGCTGGACGCGGCGGTGGCGCGCACGGGGACGTTCGAGCCGCCGGTGTTCACGGACCTGGTGGCGGACATGCTGCTCACGGCGCGCAAGGTGGAGAAGCACCTGGGCGGCGAGGCGCTGGAGGACCGCCACGTCGAGGAGCTGATCGGCAAGACGTGGACGAAGAAGGACCGCAAGCCGGTGACGGGGCTGACGCTGGTGGAGTACGCGTTCTCCTCGCGCGTGACGCCAGACAGGTTCCTCATCCGCGAGAGTCGCTTCGTGGACCTGGTGTCGGGCGGGCACTACAGCGAGAAGCAGATCCTCCCCGCGATGCTGAAGACGGTGGCGCCCAAGAAGAGCCACGCGGGCTACGTGCTCCAGGGGGCGCAGGGCGGGCAGTACCCGGGCTTCGCGCCGCACCGGTTGGACCTGGAGGAGTGGACGGGCGGAACGCCGGTGGACCGGGCGCCGCTGGAGCGGCTGCTGGAGGTGGCGCTGCCGGACGTGAGCGCGGCGATGGCTGCTTTCCAGGAGCACCGCAAGGACGTGTTCGCGCCGGACCTGCTGCCGGTCGCGGTGCGGGTGGATTCATTGCTGGCCAGCGGTGCCCGCTCGCAGTTCGTGGACCGCGCGGGCCGGGCGCTCTTCCTGCCCGCGGATGCGTCACTGGAGGAGCCGCTGGCGGCGGCCCTGGAGGGCACGAAGCTGCTGGCGGTGCTGGGTGACGTGGGGCTGGAGGCGGCGCTGCCCACGCTGTTCCCGTCGGCCGTGGTGGTGGAGTCGCCGGAAGGGCTGGACCTGCGCGCGCTGGGGCGGGCGGAGGACGTGCCCGTGTCACCCCGGCGGCGAGGACGGGTCCGGCCCCCCGCGACTCCGAGCGCGCTGCCCCGCAGCGGGTGGGCGGAGGCGGCGCGGTCGGCGGGAGCTTCGCGCGCGGCCATCGCGTTGGCGGAGGTGCGGGACGAACTGGCGGACGCGTTCGCCAGCGGCCTCGCTGCGGTGGGGACGCGGGCGGTGGAGCCGCTGGTGGCGCGGCTCCGGGAGCTGGGGCTGGAGAAGCCGGGGGCGCTGCTGGAGGCGCTCGCGCAGCGGCCGGATCCGATTGAGCGGCTGGACGACTTCATCAAGGTGTACCAGGTGCTGGGCATCGCGCTGGTGCGGCTGTCGGGCGCGGTGCAGGTGGAGACCTCCGGCCTGGAGGCCGTTCCCACGCACCCGAGCATCCACGTGCAGCGACCGGAGGTGGCGCTGACGCCGGGGGAGGCGATGGTGCGCCGGGCGCGCGGCGAGCTGACGCGCTACGAGGCGGCGGCGCACGCGGCTCGCTACTACGCCAGCCTGGGCGTGGACACGCTGATGCGGGACTACTACCCGACGTGGAGCGACGGGGCCGCGAGCGCCTTCGTGGCGCGGGCAGTGGCGACGCGCGGAGAGGCCGCCCTGGACACCGTGCGCGTCGCGCTGAGCGAGCACCACAGCCGCATGGTGCGCCGCACGGCCATCCGCGTGCTGGGCGCGATGGGCGGCTCCCTGGCGCGGCGCGAGCTGGATGCGCTGACGCGCAAGGGCCACGACGCGGGGCTGCGCCTCTTCGCGAAGGAGACGCTGGAGGACGTGCGCGCCCGGGAGTCCGGCGAGGCCGCGGTGGCCGAACTGCTGCGCCAGCGCCGCGAGAAGGTGCAGCCGCTGGCGCAGGCGGCGCTGTCCGAGTCCACGAAGGAGGCGCGCGCGAAGGCCGTGGACCAACTGGCGGACCAGGGCGCGGTGGCGATGCCCGTGCTGCGCCAGGTGCTGTACGGAGACCCCTCGCGCGAGGTGCGGAGGGAGGCGGCGCAGGCGCTGGCCCGGATGGGAGACGCGGACGTCATCGACCGCTTCGTCCTCCTGGTGCAGGGCCGGAGCGGCAACGACGACGAGGCGAAGACGGCCGTGTACGCGCTGGGCATGCTGGGCGACGTGCGCGGCGCGGAGGCCCTGCTGGCGGCGTTCGCGGACGGGTGGAAGCCCGGCGTGGTCGCGGAGGCCATGCGCACGCTGGGACTCGCGCTGCTCCAGCCCGCGGTGAACCTGGCGGAGGTGCGCCCGGAAGCGCTGGAGCGGCAGGCGCTGCGGGGCCTCTTCGAGAAGTTCCCCGCGGATGACCTGATGCTGGAGTTGCTGGCGCGCCTGGACGCGGCGCAGGGACGGCCAGACTTCGTGGAGCGTGCGACCGTGTACCTGAAGCTCGCGGCGGAGAACCCGGTGGCCGGGAAGCAGGTGGCCGCGCGCCTCATGGCCCTGCCCGCGGCGTCCGGGGACAAGGCCTTGTCGAAGCTGGCGAAGAAGGTGCTGGGGTGAGCCTTCCCAGCACCCCCGGCCCGTCAGCGCCTAGCTGGAGAGCTTCGCGGTGAGGTCGATGCTGGTGGGGGACGCCGGGACGGGGAACGGCTTGCCAGCGGCGCCGCTGAAGTCGAGCGTGTTGAGGTTGACGGAGTACACGAGCGGGTTGCCGTAGAAGCGCACGGAGAGGGTCAGTGCGGTGAGGTCCTTCACGACGGCCCACTGCGTGTAGTCGACGGTGTCCTTGCCGAGCTTGTCGACGCCACGGCTGGTACCCAGCGGGATGTCCACGGTGTTGAGCAGGTGGAAGGCCAGGGTGGTGGCATCCCCGGAGCTCGACAGGGGCTGCGCGTATTGCTTGAGGTAGGTGGCGCGCACGAACCGGGCGGGGGGCGTGGAGTCTCCCGGCAGGCCGCGCATGCCGCTGCCGTGGCCGGAGGGCGAGAACTTCTGGGCGCCCAGCTCCGTGGGCTTCGCGTCCCAGGGCGACAGGTTCGCGTAGTTGCCCAGGTTCTCCAGCTGCTGGGGGAAGGGCGGGTTGTTGGTGCAGACGCCGACGGGGTTGTCGTAGACGTTGAGCTTCCCGTCGGTGAACTCCACGACGACGCTGTTGCCGGCCGCGTCGTGGACGGGGAAGTGCAGTGGCAGCAGCTTCGCGAGCAGGTCGCCTTCCCACACCTGGACGCTCCCGTTGGTGAGGGCGGTCTTCACGTCCGCCACGCTGGCGCAGGTGCCGAGCGCCCAGGTCACGAAGTCCACCAGGGCCAGGGCCTGCGACGACTGGGTGACCTTCGGGTAGGTGGCGCCCGGCAGCCACAGCGCGCCCACGGAGAGCCCCTGCGTGTTGAGGCCATCCACGAGGACCGCGTCGCTGAGGGCGGTGAGGCCGACGAAGCCATACCGAGACGTCCACGCCAGGCCCGGCTTGAGGTCCGGGGCCTTCGACTGGAAGCTCTCACCCGGAGCGTGGACCATGAGCTGGGAGTTCAGGTCCTTGCCAAACTCCATGCTCCGGCCATTGACGGCGAAGCTCGTGGAGACTCGGGAGTCTGTGCCGGTGATCAGGAAGTCGGTGCACATGGGCGTTCCTCGGTCCGTGGAGGCCTGGACTCCCACGGGGGTGGGAGTGTTCCACGGTGCCTGACTCCCTTTGCACGGTGCGCACCAACTCCAGGTGAAGCCAGAAACCCGATGAATTCCAGGAGATTGGGTGGAGGCGCCGCGCGAGCACGGACGTGCTGCGTCCGGGCGGGAGGCGCCCGCGTTCCCTCCAGACGCGAGCCATTGCGCGGGCGCCGGATTCCGGCAAGCCTCCGCGCCGCATGACGGAACCCGCTCCGCAGCGCGACGACTCGCTGGAGGACTTCGACCTCCCGTTCTTCGAGCGCGTGGCGTTGCAGCTCCAGGGCACCGTCATCGCCTTCATCGTGCGCTTCACCGACGTGCTGCTCCTCTTGTGGCGGCCCCGGCTGTTGCGGCCGTACCTGGGGCTGTGGTGGCAGCGCCTGCTGCGCACGCCCTACAGCGCGCGGCGCACCTTCGAGATGGCCCGGGCGCTGAAGGCCACGGGGCAGGTGTTCCGCGAGCTCGTCTATGGCGAGACGCCGATGCTGACGGCGCTGCTCTTCCTGAAGCGCGCGGGCGTGGGCCCGGGCAGCCGCGTGGTGGACCTGGGCGCGGGGCGGGGCCGGGTGCTCATCGCCGCGCGCTGGCTGAAGGCGGAGGCGCACGGCGTGGAGCTCATCCCGGATCACGTGGCGCGCGTGGCGCCGTGGCTCGAGCCCGCGGGCATCACCCTCACCGTGGGCGACATGACGCGCGAGCCTTTGATGGGCGTCACCCACGTCTTCACCAACTGGGTGGCGTTCACGCCGGAGACGAAGGAGCGGCTGATCGCGAACCTGCGCACCTGTCAGCCCGGGACGCGCATCGTCACGGTGACGCGGCCCATTGAAGCAGAGGGCTTCGTGGGCCACACCTATCGCTGGATGCTCTTCACCTGGGGGGTGGAGAAGGTGTGGATCCAGGAGTACCGGCCGGCCGGCCCGTGATGCAGCGGTCGCCCGCTCACGTCCGCCAGAAGCGGCGCACCTGGGCGTCTGTCTGTTCCGCCTGGGCGAAGCGCAGCCGCAGTGGCTCTGCCATGGTTTCGGGGACGCGCAGCTGGGCGAGCAGCGCGCGGACCTCGAACTTCCGCGTCAGTGCCAGCAGGGCCTCGCGCTCCGCCAGCGTGAGGCCCGGGTGCCAGCAGTCCACGATGAGCACCACGCGGCGCTCCTGACCGCGGTTCCACGTCTCGTGCTCGAAGGAGTCGTGGAAGGCGAGCACGCGGCCTGCTTCCCAGTGTCGCGACTCGGTGCCCACGCGGATGCCGCAGCCCTCCGGAATCTTGAGCCCCAGGTGGAGCCGCATCCGGAAGCCATCCCAACTGCAATGCGGCGTCAGCGTGGTGCCCGGCGCGTGCGAGGAGAAGAGCACGTCCGCCAGCGGGAACGCGGTGCACTCGCCGTCCAGCGATTGCACGGCGGCGGCTGTCTCCTCCATCGCGAGCTCAGGCCAGAAGAGGCGGTCGGTGCGCTCGCCCGCGAAGTACACGGGGTGCACGGACCAGCGGCCCGTGCCGACGATGCCGGAGTCGTAGTGCAGCAGGTCCGCGTTCTCCAGCCGCGCCAGGTCGCGCTGCACCGCCGCGAGGCAGCCTTCCAGCGCCTTCGCCACGGGAGGAGGCGGGTCGCGCCAGGGCCGCTCCTCCAGGCCGGGGAGCGGCGGGAAGATGGTGGGGGACTGCCCTGGCGTCGCGAGCGGCAGGGGCACCTGTCCGGCCAGCATCCGCAGGTATTCCTGGAGGCGCGCCAGCTCGCTGCCCGCGCGCAGGACGGTGTCGAAGTAGCCGCCCTGCATGGCCAGCTCGACGATGCGCTGGCGCACCTGCGCGGTGATCTCCTCGGGCGATGCTTCGGACATGGCCTCTCCTTGAGACAGAAGCCATAGCGCGTCGGTGCGCGCACCGTCCAGGTCACGGGGGGCGCGTCAGCGCGTCAGGCTTCCTCGGGCGACGCTTCGGACATGGCCTCTCCTTGAGGAGAAGCCATCGCGCGCGCATCGTCCAGGTGACGGAAGATCGTGTCAGCGCGTCAGGTTTCCTTCGGACATGGCCTCTCCTTGGGCGCGATGCCATCGCGCGTCGACGAGCGCACCGTCCAGGTCACGGAAGGACGCGTCAGCGCGTCAGGTGCTTGAGGGTGAGGTAGACGAACTCTGCGCCGGGCTGGAGCGAGGCCACGGGCACGCGCTCATTGGGCGCGTGAGCCGTGCGCGCATCCTCGGGCGTGAGGGCGAAGAGGTCGATGCCGTAGGCGTGGATGCCGGCCCTGCGCAGCGTGGCGGACTCGGTGGTGCCGGTGGACTGGCGCGGAATCACCGGGGCATTGGGCCACACCTTCGCGGCGGCGGCCTTCACCGCGCGGAACATCGCGTTGTCTCCCACCGGCGACATGGGCGAGTCCGGCGGTGACACATCCATCTCCACCTGGATGTCCTTGTCATTCACGGCCGCGACAATGCGCTCGCGCACGGCCTTCGCGTCCGCGTCCGGCAACAGGCGGCAGTTGACGGTGGCCTCGGCCGTGGCAGGGATGACATTGGAGCGCGTGCCCGCGTTGAAGACCGTAGGCACGCAGGTGGTGCGCAGCACGGCGCCCAGCGCGGGCTCCAGCCTCGCCACCGTCTCCACCGCGTCCTGCGGTGGCGCATCCGGCGCGGCGGCGATGCGGCGCAGTGCATCCCCCAACTCTCCCGGCGTCGTGGGCGCGCGGCCCAGGATGTGGAGCCGGGCCGCGGGCGTCAGGTGGGCGGGGAAGGTGAGCGCACCCACGCGCGCCACCGCCGCGGCCACTCGCACCAGCGGCCCCGCATCCACGGGCGGCGCGGAGGAGTGGCCTCCGGGCCCGGTGGCCTTGAGCGTCACGTTGCGCGACACGCGCTCCGCGGCCTGGAGCGCCACGAAGCGCACGCTCTTGCGGTCCGGGGACAGCTCCGTGAGGCCGCCCTCGTTGAGCGCGAACTCCGCCTCCTTCAACTCCGGGCGGTGCTCCATCATCCAGTCCAACCCCTGCCCCGAACCCACCTCTTCATCCGCGCCCAGGTACAGGAGGATGTCGCGCGAACGGTTGCCCGCGTCCTGCTTCAGCCGGCGCAGCGCGAGGATGCTGGCCGCCGCCATGCCCTTGTTGTCCTGCACGCCCCGGCCGTAGAGCAGGCCGTCCTTCTCCGTGAGCTTCCACGGGTCGGTGGCCCACTCGGCGCGCACCGCGGGCACCGTGTCCAGGTGCGCGAGCACGAGCAGCGGCCTTCCCTTGCCGGTGCCCTTCAAGCGCACCAAGAGATTTCCGCGACCGGGCGACGGTTCGATGAGCTCCGATTCGATGCCCGCCTCGCGCAGCCAGCGCGCCGCCACCTGCGCAGCGGCTGTCTCGTTGCCGGGCGGGTTGGACGTGTCCGCAGCGATCAGCTCCGCGAGCAACGTCCGCAGCTCGTCCTTCGGCGCGGGACGCGATGACGCGGCGTGGCTGGATCCGAGCGCGAACAGGACGGCGAGGAGGGGCAGGAAACGCATGGCGCGCAAGGCTCGCGCCTTGGCTCCCGGAAGGCAATGGAAGCGGTGTTTACAGGGAGCGCCGTGTTAAGGGAGGGAGCCCTGGAGGAGGAACCCCGCCCATGCCGTCACCCTTGAGCTTTCGCACCGTGGAGTTGCCGCTGCGCCACGCCTGGACCATCTCCCGGGGCACGAGCACGGTGAAGCGCAACGTGTTCGTGGAGGTGCGCTCGGGAGGCCACGTGGGGTACGGCGAGGCCGCGCCCAACGTGCGCTATGGCGAGTCCTGGGAGTCGGTGGAGGCCGCGCTCCAGAAGCTGGCCCCGGTGCTGGAGGGACGCGACCTGCGCTACTTCCGCGACGTGTCCGAGGCGCTCGACGCGGCGCTGCAGGACAACCCCGCGGCGAAGGCGGCGGTGGACCTGGCGCTGCATGACCTGGCGGGCAAGGTGATGGGCGTGCCGCTGTACCGGATGCTGGGCGTGGACCCCACGCGCCAGCCGGTGACGTCCATGTCCATTGGCATCGACGTGCCGGAGGTGCTCGCGGTGAAGGTGCGCGAGGCGGCGGACTTCCCCGTGCTCAAGGTGAAGCTGGGCTCCGGTCAGGACCGCGAGGTGTTCAGCACCGTGCGCGCGCTGACGTCGCAAACCATCCGCGTGGACGCGAACGAGGGCTGGACGCCGGAAGAGGCGCTGGCTCACATCCAGTGGTTGTCCACGCAGGGCGTGGAGCTGGTGGAGCAGCCGCTGCCCGCGGCGGACGTGGAAGGCGCGAAGTGGCTGCGCGCGCGCTCGCCGCTGCCGCTGGTGGCGGACGAGTCGCTGACGAAGGCCTCGGACGTGCCGAAGCTCGCGGAGGGCTTCCACGGCATCAACGTGAAGCTGCAGAAGAGCGGCGGCATCCGCGAAGCCTTGCGCATCATCGAGACCGCGCGTGCGTGTGGCCTCAAGGTGATGCTGGGCTGCATGGTGGAGACGGGGCTGGGCATCGCGGCGGGCGCGCACCTGGCGCCGCTGGTGGACTGGGTGGACCTGGACGGCAACCTGCTGCTCGCGGAGGACCCGTACCGCGCGCATCCGGTGGTGGGCGGCCGCATCCAGTTGGGCGACGGCCCGGGCCTGGGCGTGGAGCCCCGGGCGGCACCGTGACGCCGCCGCTCATCCAGGATCCGATGGCGGTGCTCGCCGTGCTGCTCGCGGTGCTGGCCGGGCTGTATGCGTTGCAGCGGCTGCCCGCGGTGGAGCGGTTCTTCAACGTCGTGCCGCTGCTGGTGTTCGCGTACTTCGTGCCCACGCTGCTGTCGAACCTGGGCGTCATCCCCACCCAGTCGGAGCTGTACCGCTTCACGCGCGTGTACCTGCTGCCCGCGAGTCTGGTGTTGCTGGTGCTGTCGGTGGACCTGCCGGCCATCGCGCGGCTGGGGCGCAACGCGGTGGGCGTGTTCCTGGCGGGCACGGTGGGCATCATGGTGGGCGGGCCGCTCGCGTACCTCGCGCTGGGGTGGCTGGTGCCTGCGGAGCTGGGGGACCAGGCGTGGAAGGGGCTCGCGGCGCTCAGCGGTTCGTGGATTGGCGGCAGCGCGAACTTCGTGGCGATTGGCCAGAGCGTGGGCGCGCTGGACAGCACGTTGAGCATGCTGGTGGTGGTGGACGTGGGCGTGTCCAACGTGTGGACCGCGGTGCTGCTGTCCTTCGCCGGGCGCGAGAAGGCGATGGATGCACGCATCGGCGCGGACCGCGCGGCGCTGGACCGGGTGCGCGAGGAGTCCGCCCTGCTCCAGGCGGCGTCCGCCCGGCCCGCGAGCCTGTCGGATTTGCTGTCGATGCTCGCGGTGGCGTTCGGGGTGACGGTGGTGTGCACGGCGCTCGCGAAGGTGCTGCCGGACCTGGGCAGCATCGTCACGGGCTTCACGTGGGTGGTGCTGCTGGTGACGACGGTGGGCGTGGTGCTGTCGTTCACCCCGGTGCGCAAGCTGGAGGGCGCGGGGGCGAGCCGCGTGGGGTCGCTGTTCCTGTACCTGCTGGTGGCGACGATTGGCGCGCAGGCGGAGTTCCGGCGGCTGTGGGACGCGCCCGCGCTGGTGGCGGTGGGGGCGGTGTGGATGGCCATCCACGCGGGTGTGACGATGGGCGCGCGGCGGTGGCTGAAGGCGCCGGTGTTCTTCGCGGCGGTGGGCTCGCAGGCGAACGTGGGCGGCACGGCCTCCGCGTCCGTGGTGGCGGCGGCCTTCCATCCCGCGCTGGCCCCGGTGGGTGTGCTGCTCGCGGTGCTGGGGTACGTGCTGGGCACGTACTGCGGTCTGGTGACGGCGTTGGTGCTGGAGCAGGTGTACCGGCTGATCCACTGACGCGTGGAAGAGGAGTCGCGGATGCGAAGGGTGCTGGCCTGGGCGTGGCTGCTGACGATGAGCGCGTGCGCGACGAAGCCGGACGCGGGGCCGCCCCGTGAGTCGTTGCAGGGCGTGGTGGATGCGCTGGCGAGCGAGGCGGCGCGGCTGTCCCCGGGCACGGACCTGGCGCTGGCGGTGACGGACCTGCGCACGGGCGAGTCCGCGAGCTTCAAGGGGCTGGAGCCGCACATCTCCGCCAGCTCCGCGAAGGTGTTCTGGGTGGCGGCGGCGCTCACGCGGCGGGAGATGGACGAGGTGACTCCGCTCGCGGAGAAGGTGTTCCGCACCTCGGACAACGAGGCGTCCGGTGAGATCATCGACCTGGTGGGTGGGCCGGATGCCATCAATCGCTTTCTGTATGAAATGGGGCTGGAGCACAGCGCGCTGACGAAGTGGAACTACGGCAAGCCGCGCCAGGCGACGAACTCACCGAGGGTGATGCAGAACGACAACTATTTCTGCGCGAACGACGCCGTGTCCTTCCTGCACTCGGTGGACCAGCGGATGCTGCTGGGGCAGGAGCGCGGTGCGCGGCTGATGCAATGGATGCAATTGACGCCCCGCGAGGGCTGTGGCGGCTGGCTGGGGACGCGGCTGCCCGCGAGCGCCCGCGCCACGCTCCAGCACAAGGGCGGCTGGCTGCCTCCGGGGTGCTGCTCGGATGATGCGCGCTACAACGTGCTCAACGAGCTGGGCTACGTGACGCTGCCGGACGGCGGCCGGTACGCGGTGGCCATCCTCACCTCGCGCGGACCGGACTGGCCGAAGCAGGCGTTCGTGGTGGAGCGCGCGTCGTGCGTCCTCTACCGATACCTGTCGAAGGACCCGGCGTTGGACTGTGGCGACGCCCTGGCGAAGGCAGGCGGCCCGGCCCCGGTGGTGCTGGCGCCGGGGGAGCCCGCGCCGAACTACGACTGCGAATGACAGAACGAGGGAGCGGGCGCCCCGGCGGACGGTCTGGACCGGGTACGCTGGGGAGCGTGCTTCCCAGGCCAGGAGCGCGGCCACACCTTATCCGCACCGCGAGGTGACCCATGATGGACCCCCAGGCGTGGCGCAGGTTCGCCGAGCGACTCGGTGTGCAGCACCCCATCATCCAGGCACCGATGGCAGGCGGCCTGTCGCCTCCCGAGCTGGCCGCGGCGGTGGCGGACGCAGGAGGGCTGGGTTCCCTGGGTGCCGCGGATGCACCCCCCGAAGCCATCCGTCAGCAGGCGAAGGCGGTGCGGGCCCGCACGTCGCGGCCGTTCGCCATCAACCTCTTCGCGCCCCGGGCTTCTACCCCTCCCGCCGACCCCGGGCCCGTGCTGGCGTTGCTGGAGCGCTTCCACGCGGAGCTGGGGCTGCCCGCGCCCCAGGTGGCGGAGTCGCCGCTGCCGGACTTCATGCAGCAGGTGGAGGCGGTGCTGGAGGCCGCGCCCACCGTGTTCAGCTTCACGTTCGGCATTCCACCCGCGGCGGTGCTGAAGGAGATCCGCGCGCGCGGCATCTTCATCATCGGAACCGCGACCAACGTGCGCGAGGCCCTGGCGCTGGAGGCCGCGGGCGTGGATGCGATTGCCGCGCAGGGCTCCGAGGCCGGCGGACATCGAGGCTCCTTCGGAGGCTCGTTCGAGGCGGGGCTGGTGGGCACGCTGGCGCTCGTGCCGCAGGTGGTGGACGCGGTGCGACTCCCGGTCATCGCCAGCGGCGGCATCATGGACGGGCGTGGCATCGCGGCGGCGCGGGTGCTGGGCGCCGCGGGCGTGCAACTGGGCACGGCATTCCTGCGGTGCAAGGAATGCGGCACGGTGCCGGCGCACCGCGAGCTGTTGCGCGAGGCCCGGGATGAATCGCCGCGCATCACCCGTGCGCTCACCGGCCGGCCCGCGCGCGCCATTCCCAACGTGCTCACCACGACGTTGGAGGAAGCAGGCGCCTTCCTGCCGTACCCGCAGCTTCACGGCGCCACGCGCGCGTTGAAGGTCGCGGCGTCGCAGCGAGGAGACACGCGCTACATGGCGCTGTGGGCAGGGCAGGGCGTGGGCCTGTCACGCGACGGCTCCGCGGCCGACCTGGTGCGCACCCTGGTGGCGGAGACCGAGGCCGCGCTGGCGGCGGCTCGCGGCTGAGGCGGCCCCGGGAGGTCGGGTTGCAATCAGGGGCGGGGCGGCTACATTCAGGGCTCTACTTCCGTTCGCGGTCCCGGGTCCCTGTCCAGATGACGGTTTCGCTCACAGCCAGCATGCAGCGTGCTCCGCGCCGGTTCCCCGTGCGCCGGACGCTGCCTGCTCATGGCCGAGCCACCGCCTGGCTTGGCTCCCACGCCCTCCGTCCCGTGTAGCTCGCGACGGTCCGGCGTCCTCTCCACTCCTTCACCTGACGTCCCACCATGCGCTCCCTTTTCCGGGAATGCGTGGCGCCGTCATTGCTTCAAATCGCCAGGAGGCTTCTCCCCCATGACGCACAACCATCCCCTCATCGTCACCGACACCGACCTCCAGCGCCTGGAGCGCGTCGTGGAACAGTACGGCTCCCCCCGCAACGCGGAGCTCGTGGAGCAGCTGGAGTCCGAGCTCGCCCGGGCCGTCGTCACCTCCTCCTCCGCCATCCCCGCGAACGTCGTCACGATGAACAGCACCGTCGTCTTCGAGGACGAGGAGGCCGGCGAGACGCGCGAGGTCACCCTCGTCTACCCCAAGGACGCCGACAGCGACGCGGGCCGCATCTCCATCCTCGCCCCCGTGGGCAGCGCGCTCATCGGCCTGTCCGTGGGCCAGACCGTGGAGTGGCCCCTGCCCAACGGCCGCACCCGCCGCCTGCGCATCGTCGCCGTGCCCTACCAGCCCGAGGCCGCCGGCCACTTCCACCTGTGAGGCCCCGGCGGGACCCGGCGCGCGTCTGACGTGTCAGCCGCCGGGTCTCGTGTGTCAGCGGACCTCCGTTGACGCGTCAGCGCCCGGCGCCCTCCTCCCGGCGCACCCGCATCCGCGCGTGATTCCTCACTGTCGTTCTCCCAACACCTCCTGGCCCCGGGCGTGCAACTGTGCCCGGGCCCCTCGCACGCGGGGGGTCGCGGACGTCTCTACGTCCGCGTGTGAAGTGTGGAGGAACGCTTGTTCGCACGAAGGCATCACCTTGGGCTCGGAGGACTGGCCGTCCTCTGCGCCTTCAGCGCCCAGGCCCAGAGCACGCCCGTTCCGGGCATCGAATTGGAGCGCCTGCAGCTCAACCCCGGCGCACGCGACAGCCTCGTGCTGTCCACCGGTGACCTGCTCCCCGCGGGGCAGTTCCGCGTCGGGCTCACCGCGCACTATGAGAACCGCCCCCTCGTCCTCCTGGAGGACGACGTCCGGCAGGGCGTCATCATCTCCAACCGAGTCACGGCGCACCTGAGCGCCGCGTACGCCTTCACGAACTGGTTGGAGGTCGGCGCGCAGATTCCCTTCATGTCGCAGTGGGGTCCGGAGACCACCCAGCTGGGCGTGGCCCCCCCGTCCACGAGCGCGCTCGGCACGCCCTGGCTCCAGGCCCGCGTCGGGTTCCTCTCCGAGGACCGCGGCGGACCGCTGGACCTCGGCCTGCACCTGGGCGTGGCGCTGCCCCTGGGCAGCAAGGAGGCCCTCACCCGTGACGAGAAGGGCTTCACCTTCTCCCCGCGCCTGGGACTGGGCAAGCGGCTGGCGAACACCTTCCGCGTGGGCGCCGACGTGGGCGCGCTCGTGCGCACCCAGACGTATGCCCTCTCTCCCGAGACGCAGCCCGCGCTCGATGAGATTGGCCCGGAGCTGAACGGCGGCGTCAACCTGTCCGCCGGCCTCTTCGGCCTGCGCGAGGAAGTGCTCGTGCGCGGCACGCTGCCCGTGAAGGACGCCCCCAGCTCCATGGAGGTCCTGCTGGGCCTGCGCGTCCCTACCGGGGACGGCGCGGAGTTCTACGTCATGGGCGGCCCGGGCTTTGGCCAGACGCCGGGCACGCCGCGCTTCCGCGTGCTCGCGGGCGTGGCCTTCGGGACGCCTCCCGCGCCCCCCGCTCCCGTCTGTGTCGAGGGACAGCCCTATGTCACCGCCGAGTGTCCCGACCTTGATGCGGACCATGACGGCGTGAAGAACGGCGTGGACAAGTGCCCTGCCGTCGCCGGCCTCACCGAGCTGCAGGGCTGCCCGGACGGCGACGACGACAAGGACGGCATCCCCAACCTCGCCGACAAGTGCCCCGCCCAGGCGGAGAACAAGAACGGCTTCCAGGACGAGGACGGCTGCCCGGACGACCCCGACACCGACAAGGACGGCATCGTCGATTCGAAGGACGCCTGCCCGCGCGAGCCGGAGACCGTCAACCGCTTCAAGGACCAGGACGGCTGCCCGGACGTGGAGCCTGACCGCGACGCCGACACGGTCGTCGACCGCGTGGACAACTGCCCCGACGAGCCCGGCACCGTGGCCAACGGCGGCTGCAAGGAAGCGCCGCTCGCGCGCATCGACGTGGGACAGAACCGGATCTCCATCCTCGAGGCCGTCTTCTTCGAGAACAACAAGGACGTCATCCAGCCGCGCAGCTACGCGGTGCTCGACAAGGTCGCGGCCATCCTCGTCTCCCACCCGGAGATCGCGAAGGTTCGCGTCGAAGGCCACACCGACAACAAGGGCAAGGCCGAGTACAACCTGGACCTGTCCCAGCGGCGTGCTGAAGCGGTGGCGGCCTACATCGTGAGCAAGGGCGTGCAGCGCGAGCGCCTGGAAGGCCACGGCTTCGGTCCCCAGCAGCCCATCGCGGACAACGCCAAGGCCGAAGGCCGCGCGAAGAACCGCCGCGTCGAATTCAAGATCGTCGGGGAGGCCGAGGGCGTGCAGACGACGCCGGCCTCCTCCTCTCCGGACCCCCTTTAGAAGCAAGGCACTCCTTTCATGTTCATGAACGTCATGGATTCCCTCTTCCGGGGACAGGCGTCACGCACGGCGGCGCGCGCGGGCTTCACCGCCGCGGCCCTGTGCTCCCTGTTCCTCCTCATGGGATGCGAGACGACCGTCTCGACTCCCTCCACGCCTGAACCCGTCCTCGCGAGCCAGTCGTCAGCGCTCGTGGGCGACGGCCGGCTCCAGCCCGGCGAGCAGTGTGACGACGGCAACACCGCTTCCGGCGACGGCTGTTCGGCCTCCGGCACGGTGGAGGCCGGCTACCTGTGCCACGTGCCCGGCAACGCCTGCTCGCTCGCGAGCCTGTGCGGCAACAACGTCCCCAACACGGGCGAGCTGTGCGACGACGGTGACACCACCAGCGGCAGCAACGGCTGTTCTGCCACGTGTGACCTGTCCCTCTGTGGCAACGGCACGTTCGACAACCGCCAGTACCCGTCCTTCGCGCAGGAGGTCTGCGACGACGGCAACCGCTTCGAGGGCGACGGGTGCAGCCGGCAGTGCGAGGTGGAGCCCGGCTTCGCGTGCGCGGGCAGCCCCAGCCGCTGCGTGAGGGCGGGTGTGGCGGTGTTCAACACCGGCGTGGACGCGCAGAACCGCCGCCTGGAGGGCGTCGTGGCGGATCCGCACTGGTTCTACGCGGGCACCAACACCGGTGCGACCACCGGCGTGCGCAACGCCACTGACTGGCCGCTGGAGATGCAGACCGCGCGCTTCATGGCGCCCCTGGGTGGAGAGACGTGCGTGTACCAGGACTTCCTGGTGCCCTCGACGACGACCATCTCGCAGTTCCGCCTGCGCCTGGCCACCTTCAATGACAACCAGTTCGCCAGCGCGAAGGTGAACGGCACGACCGTGAACCCCGTCACGGTCAGCGAGCCCCCGGGCCAGCCGTGGCAGAAGAACATCTTCCGCGAGTTCGGCTCCAGCGCCCCCTGGCACGCGGGCGTCAACCGCATCGAGCTGTGCAACGAGAACGCGGCCTCGCCCCCGAATGCCTTCCGCTACCTGTTCGTGGATGCGTATGACGACCGCTGCGGCGACGGCGCCATCTCCCTGCGCGAGGAGTGCGACGACGGCAACACCGCCAACAACGACGGTTGCAGCAACAGCTGCGGCATCGAGCCCGGCTACGGCTGCGCGGGTGCGCCCAGCGCCTGCGCCAAGACGTGCGGCAACGGCAACCTGAACCCCGGTGAGCAGTGCGACGACGGCAACCTGACGCCGGGCGACGGCTGCAACGCGAGCTGCCGCGTGGAGGCGGGCCATGCCTGTCCGACCCCGGGCAGCGCCTGCGTGCTCACCTGCGGCAACGGCACCGTGAACGCCGGCGAGCAGTGCGACGACGGCAACGCGTTCAGCTCGGATGGCTGCTCCGCGGCGTGCCGCATCGAACAGGGCTACACGTGCTCCGGTGCCCCGTCCACCTGCGCCCTGACGTGCGGCAACGGCGTCCTCAACCCCGGCGAGCTGTGCGACGACGGCAACACCACCCTGGGCGATGGCTGCTCCAACGCCTGCACCCTGGAAGTGGGCGCCTCCTGCCCCACGCCGGGCCAGCCCTGCGCCCTGACGTGCGGCAACGGCACCGTGAACCCCGGTGAGCAGTGCGACGATGGCAACCTGACGTCCACCGACGGCTGCTCCACCGAGTGCCGCGTGGAGCGCGGCTATGCCTGCACCACGCCCGCGGCGGGCCCCTCCGTGTGTGCCTACACCTGTGGCAATGGCACCTTCGAGACGGGCGAGACCTGCGACGACGACGAGATGGAGTCGGGTGACGGCTGCTCCAATGGCTGCCGCGTCGAGCCGGGTTGGAGCTGCTCGGGCACGCCGAGCACCTGCATCACCCTCTGCGGCGATGGCATCACCGCCGGCGCCGAGGCCTGCGACAACGGCAACACCACCGCGGGGGACGGCTGCAGCCCGACCTGCCAGGTGGAGCCGGGCTGGAGCTGCCCCGCGCCGGGCACCCAGTGCTTCAACACCTGCGGCAACGGCGTCATCAACGCGGGCGAGACGTGCGACGACGGCAACGCCGCCAACAACGACGGCTGCAACGCCATCTGCGCCGTGGAGGCGGGCTACTCGTGCAACGGCGAGCCCAGCCTCTGCGGGACGACGTGCGGCGACGGTGTCCGCGCGGGCGCCGAGGTGTGCGACGACGGCAACCTGGTGGGCGGCGACAGCTGCTCGCCGCGCTGCCTGCTGGGTCTGGGCGAGACGTGCAACGCGTCCAACGTCTGCGACGCGGTCTGCGACCTCTCCACCCAGAAGTGCGTGCCCGTGCCCGTGTGCGGCAACGGCGTGCGCGAACCGGGCGAGACGTGCGACGACTCCAACACCACCCCGGGCGATGGCTGCTCGGCCACCTGCAACCTGGAGGCGGTCCCGGCCCCCGTCATCACCGGCCCCAAGCCGGGCACCACGGTGACGACCACCACCCCGCCCATCACCGGCACCGGCGAGCCCGGCACCCGGGTGACGGTGCGCGAGGGCGACAAGGTCCTCTGCACCGCCACCGTCGACGCGGCCGGGGCGTGGAGCTGCGTGCCCGCCACCCCGCTGACGCAAGGCCCGCACGTGGTGACGTCCACCGCCGAGCTGCCCGGTGGCGGCGGCACCAGCCCCGTGTCCAACACCGTCCCCTTCATCGTGGACACCCAGGCCCCTGACACCGTCATCGTCCGGGGACCGGACGCGCGCACCAACGACCGGTCCGCGGAGTTCGAGTACGGGCCCCAGGAACCGGGCGTGACGTTCGAGTGCAGCCTCGACGGCGGTGACTTCGTGCCGTGCAAGGACACGTACGACGTCGGGCCGGGGGACCACACCCTGCACGTGCGCGCAGTGGACGGGTCAGGCAACGTGGATGCCTCGCCCGCGGTGCACACCTGGTCGGTGGTGAATACGCGTGCCTTCGCGGGCGGTGGCTGTAGCGCCGCGCCGGACGCCTCGTGGCTGGCCCTGCTGGGCCTCCTGGGGCTGCGCCGGAGGACGCGCCGCACCTCCTAGTCGTTCGCGGAGCCCGCCGGAGGGGGACGGCCGTTCCCCCTTCGGGAGCGCCCCCTCGCTCCCTCCCACGGCGCCCTTCCGGCGGCGCTCCCGTATTTTCTGGCCTTCCCCGTATGCTCCGTCCGTGCACGGGGCAGGCCGCCATCAGGAGTTGTACGAGGAAGAGGTCCTTCTCGCGTTGGACGAAGGGCTGCTGTCCTCCGACGAGGCGGCGGCCCTGCGCGAGGAGGCCCTCCGCCTGCACCGCGGCCCCCTGGAGTTGATGAAGGAGCGGGGGCTGCTGACGGAGAACACCCTGGACCTCCTGCGGAAGGACCTGGCCCGCGAGCGCACGGACCGGGGTGGTGCCGCGCCCATCCAGGAGGCCCCCACGCTGTCCACGGCGCCGCCCGCCACGGTGGACACAGAGGGCGCGCCCGTGTTTCCGGTGCCCGGGTGGGACCGGTACGAGCCGGTGCGTTTCCTGGGCCAGGGCGGCATGGGCACGGTGTTCCTGGCGTACGACCCGCTCTTGCGCCGCAACGTGGCGCTCAAGTTCGTGCGGGACGGGGACCCGGAATTGGCCCGCCGCTTCCTGTCCGAGGCCCGGGCCCAGGCCCGCGTGCGCCACGAGCGCGTGTGCGAGGTCTACGAGGTGGGCGAGGTGCGCGGCCAGGCCTTCATCGCCATGCGCTACGTGGAGGGGCCGTCCCTGGGGCAGCTCTCCAACACGCTCACGCTGGAGCAGCGGGTGCTGGTGCTCGCCCAGGCCGCGGAGGGCGTGCACGCGGCGCACCGCGCGGGGCTCGTCCACCGCGACCTGAAGCCCGGCAACATCCTGGTGGAGCGCACCGAGGACGGGAACTTCAACCCCTTCGTGATGGACTTCGGGCTCGCGCGGGACTGGCGCGACGAGGGCGGCCACCCCAACGCGGTGCTGGGCACGCCGCACTACATGCCGCCCGAGCAGGCCCGGGGCGAGGGCCACCGCCTGGACCGCCGCGCGGACGTCTACGCCCTGGGCGGCACGCTGTACGCGCTGCTCACCGGGCAGCCTCCCTTCACCGGCGCTACCGAGGCGCAGGTGCTCACGCGGCTCCAGACGGAGGCGCCGGTGCCGCCGCGCGCCCTGGACGCGGACATCCCGGAGGACCTGGAGGCCATCGTCCTCAAGTGCCTGGAGAAGGAGCGGCCCCTCCGCTACGACTCCGTGCGCTCGCTCACCGACGACCTCCAGCGCTTCCTGGCTGGCGAGCCGGTGCAGGCCCGGCACGGCGCGCGCTACTGGCTGCGCAAGAAGGTCCGCAAGCACCGCTCGGTCCTGATGCTGGGCACGGGCGTGGTGGTGGTGGTGGCCGGGGCGCTGGGACAGGCGACGCTCGCGCGCGCGCAGGTGGCCGAGCGGGAGCGGCTGGCCCGCTCCTTCACCGAACGCGTGGAGCGCATCGAGTCCGCGGTGCGCTACTCCGCCCTCTCGCGCCTGCACGACACGCGCGAGGACCGGCAGGCGCTGCGCGCGAGCATGGCCACGCTGGAGGCCGAGGTGCGGCGCGCGGGAGGGCAGGCGGATGGCGCGGGGCAGTACGCGCTGGGCCGCGCGCTGTTCGCGCTGGACGACCTGGATGGCGCCCGCGAGAAGCTGGAGGCCGCGTGGACGCAAGGCTACCGCGAGCCCCGCGTGGCGTGGGCGCTGGCGCAGGTGCTGGGCCACCTCTACCGCGACCAGCTCCTGCTGGACGTGGAGCGCCGCGCGCCGGAGCAGCGCGAGGCCCGCCGCAAGGAGTTGAACCAGCGCTACCGCGACCCCGCGCTGACGTACCTGCGTCAGGCCGAGGGGCCGGACGTCCCCGCGCCGCCCGCGTTCGTGAAGGCCCTGTTCGCCTTCTACGAGGACCGGCCGGAAGAGGCCCTGTCGCTGCTGGGCACGCCCGGCATGCAGGTGCCGTGGTTCTACGAGGCGCCCCTCTTGCGCGGCGACATCCTGCTCGCGCGCGCCATGCAGCGCTGGAATGGCGGCGACCGCGCGGGCTCGCAGGCGGACCTGTCCCTGAGCCGCGAGGCGTACGCCGCCGCCGTCGCCACCGCGGAGAGCCAGCCGGGCGTGCACGCGGTGCTGGGCCGGCTGGAACTGGCCGCGATGGTGATGGAGCTGTACGGCGAGGGCAACGTGCTGCCGCACTACGAGCGGGGCCTCAAGGCGCTGTCGCACGCGCTCGCCGCCGCGCCGGACCATGCGCGCGCGCTGGTGCTGGTGGCGCGCTTCCACCGCCGGCTCGCGGAGCAGCGCACGAACCAGGGCGGGGAGGGCGTGGAGGCCCTGCTGGAGAAGTCCCTGGAGGCGCTGCGCACCGCGGAGGCCGTCGCGTCGCCCAGCGCCCGCATCCCGCTGGAGCAGGCCCTGACGCACCGGCAGTGGGCGCGCTACCAACAGCTGTACGGCGGGGATCCACGCGAGCAGTTGCGGCGCGCGACCGCCGCCTTCGAGCGCCTGCGCCCGGAGGACCGCGACTACGCGTTCCACGCCAACCTGGGCCTGACGTGGCAGGGGCAGGCGGACGCGGAGGCCGCGCGCGGAGGGGACGCGCTCCCGTTCCAGGACAAGGCCATCGACGCGTACCTCCAGGCCCTGCGGCTGAGCGAGCAGGAGCCGTACACGTGGATCAACCTGGGCGTGGCGTACCGCAAGCGGGCCGACCTGCCGAACGCGGCCGACGCGGCGGGCGACCTGCGCAAGGCGAACAGCGCGCTCACCCGGGCCCTGTCCCTCAACCCGGACAACTTCAGCGCGTGCTTCAACGGCGCGGAGGTGGCCGAACAGCTCGCGCGCGCCCACCACGTCCGGGGCGAGGACGTGAGCGTGGACCTGGAGCGGGCCCTGGCGCTGTACCGGCAGGGGCTGGCCCTCAACGCGAAGCAGCCCGCGCTGCACAACGCGCTGGGCTCCGCGCTGTTCTGGCAGGCGGAGCTGCGCGCGGAAGAAGGCGGCGACACGGAGGCCCTGCTCCAGCAGGCGCGAGCGTCCTTCGAGCAGGCCCGCACACTGGCGCCCACGCAGGGCTTCGCCTTCAACAACCTGGGCGAGTGGGAAGTGTTCCGCGCCGAGCTCCAGCTCGCGAAGGGGCAGGACCCCAGCGCCGCGCTGCGGGCCGCGGTGGAACACTACGCGCAGGCGCTGCAACGGCTGCCGGACGACGCGGACTTCCTCGCGAACGTGGGCAAGGCGTGGGTGCGCCAGGCGACGTGGACGCTGTCACGCGGCAAGGACCCGGCCCAGGACTTGTCGCGGGCCGAAGCGGCGCTGAACCGCGCGCGCGAGCTCAACCCACGTCTGGGCAATGCGTGGCGCTACCTGGCGGAAGGTGCGGGCGTGCGGGCGCGCTGGACGGCCCGTGGCCACGGTGCGGCGGAGGGTGACTTCGCGCGCGCGGCGCAGGCGTACGAAGAGGCGCTCCAGCGAGACCCGAGGTTGGAGTACCGGCTCGCGGCGGCGGAGCTCCACGGCGCGTGGGCCGGCTGGCGACGGGGCGAAGGCCAGACGGCGACGGCCGGGGTGACGCGCGGGCTGGAGCTGATTGAGGCGGTGGTGGCGGCCCGTCCCCGGTGGGCACGGGCGCGCGCGGTGCGGGAGGAGCTGCTTCGGCTTCGCGCCGGACCGCGCGCCCCGGTGCTGGAGCGCGCGGCCGATGCACAGGGGCCCTGAGGAGGGACCCCGCGAGCTACCGGATTTCCTTCGGCGGTTCGCTCGTCACGTCGATGCCGCCGTTCTTGCGGTCATGCTCCCCCGGCCCGACCTTGCGGTCCTTCGGGGCGTTGGTGATGACCACGTCGAAGGGGTAGGGCCGCTTCTGCGCCGTGTTGGAGACGGTCAGCGGCGACGTCGCGATGGCGTGGGTGCCCCCCAGTTGGTACGGGCCTGCCACGGTGAGGCAGGTCCCGTCGGTGAACGTGACGGTGGCCTCGGTGGAGCTGGGGAGGCTGCCCAGGGTGAAGGTCACCGTGTCCCCCTGCTTCACTTCGGGGCCGGGGGCATAGCTGATGGGGGTCGTGGAAAGGTCGACTGTGATGTTGGCCATAGGCCCCCCAGCATTGCAGCCCACGTACCAGCGCGCAGGCTTTTGCGGCCACGCTCGGAAGATTCCAATCGGAGTCTCCCTGGCACGGAGGTCCGGACACGTCCCTGGCGCGTCATGGCGCGCGCCTGACGTGTCAGCTCAGGTGCCTTCCAGCCCCAGCTCGCGCACGCGGCGCTGGAGCGCGCGTCGGGAGACCTCCAGCTTCTGCACCATCCGGTCCAGGTCCCCCTCGCACTCATGGAAGCAGCGGGTGATCTCCTCCGGGCTCAGGTCGCGCGCGGTGCGCAGCAGCGAGCTCTTGTCGATGAGCACGTACACGGAGGAGCGCGGGATGCCCAGCCAGTCCGCGGTGGCCTTCAGGTCCCACGCGCAGGCGCGCAAGGCCTCCAGCACCTCCTGCTCGCTCACGTCCGCGGGCTTGCGCCGCACGGGGACGCGCGCTCCGTCGGGGGCGCCGTCGGCGGGCGAGGGCGCCTCCAGGGCCAGGGGCTGTCCGGGGATGGGCAGGGCGTCGGCGTCCAGCGTCTGCTCCAGCCGGGCGTCCACGCGCAGCCCGGGCAGCCCCCGGCTGCCGATGACGAGCTGACGGGCCACGTTGCGCAGCTGCCGCACGTTGCCGGGCCACGCGGAGCGCACCAGCCGCACGGCAAGCGCGGCGGGGAGCCACGGCTCGGCCCGCGCGTCCTCGGACGTCAGGCGCCCGGCCTCGCCGGTGGACTCCAGCTCCTGGCGGGCGAAGTGGAGGAACAGCGACGCGATGTCCTCGCGGCGCTCGCGCAGCGGCGGCACCGCGATTTCAAAGCCCGCGAGCCGGTGCAGCAGCGGCGCCTTGAAGCGGCCGTCGCGGATCCGCGCCTCCAGGTCCGCGTCGGTCGCGGTGACGAGCCGCACGTCCACGCGCACGGGCGCGTGCCCGCCCACCGGATACACTTCGCTCGTCTCCAGCACGCGCAAGAGCGCCGCCTGGACCTCCGGGGGCGCTTCGGCCACCTCGTCCAGGAAGAGGGTGCCGCCGTGCGCGGCGCGGAAGAAGCCCTCGCGGTCGCGCGTGGCGCCGGTGAACGCGCCGCGCAGGGCGCCGAACAGCTCCGCGGCGATGAGGTCCTTCGACAGGGCGCCCAGGTTGACGCTGACGAAGGGGCCCGTGCGCCGGGGCCCCTGCGCATGGAGCGCCCGGGCCACCAGCTCCTTGCCCGTGCCCGTCTCGCCGCGCACCAGCACGGGCACCTGGAGGTCGGCGACGCGCAGCACGTCCTCGCGCACGCGCTGGATGCCCTCGCTGTCGCCCACCATGCCCAGCGCCGCCAGGTCGCCGGAGCTTGCGGAGCCCGCGGAGTTCGGCGCCGGGGCGCGGGACGAGGCCCGGTGCAGCAGCAGCGCGACACGCCCCGCGAGCACCAGCGGCACGCCCGCCGCCAGGGCCTCGGCGGGGAACTCGCGCCCGCCCTTCACCGGCTCGCCGCCCACCAGCACCGGCGTCCCGTCCTCCGGCACGAGCAGGCGCACCCCGCCGCGCACCCCGGGCTCGAAGCGCACCGGCGTGCGGCTGAGGAACGGATCCCCCAGCGGCAGTGACAGCACGCCGCCGGGCCGGCTGAAGTCCGGGGCATTGCGCGACAGCGAAACGGAGCGCTCCGCCGACAGCAGCCCTTCGAGCAGGAGCCGCTCCCCGATGCGCTGGGGCTGGGCATGCCCGATGAGCGTCAGCGCGGGCACGGGGTGCGCGGCCTGCGTGGGCGTGCCCTGCGTGCGCACGGCGGTGGTGGAGAATTCGGCGGGGTTCTTGGGGGGCGGCATGGACCTCCGGGGGAGCCTACAACGGGTCGGTCGGTGCTGGACCGGCCAGGCGAGCCCCGCCACCCCCCACCTCACTCGGAACCGTGCTTTTCAGAGGGGTTGCCCGCAAGCCATCCCCTCGGCTGCTTGCATGCCGGGCGTCTCCCGTGGGGGCGAATGCCGCGCCCCGGGCCTCCCCCGTGAATAGGGTTGAAGTGGCTGCCGTGTGGAACTTTGCCGTGTGGATCTTCGAGAAAGCGCGAGCCTCCATGTCTTCATCGACCTCGAACATCGCTCCCTTCGACGCCGTCCTCTTCGACCTGGACGGCGTGGTCATCGACACGACCGAGCTGCACTACCGCGTCTGGGAGGCGTTCGCCCGGGAGCGGGGCTACGTGCCCACGCGGGAGGAGCTGCTCGCCACCAACGGCCGGCGCGCGGGGGAGACGCTGCGTGCGTGGTTCGGCGCGATGCTGAGCGACGAAGAGGTGGAGGCCCTCACGTACGACCGGGAGATGGCCTTCCACCGGCTGCTCGTGAACGAGCCGGTGTTCGCGGTTCCGGGCGTGGGCGCCTACCTGCGCTCCCTGCAGCAGGCGGGCGTGCCCTGGGCGCTGGGCACGAGCGCGCTGGCGGACAACGCGGAGCTGGCCCTGGCGCGCGTGGGGCTGGAGGACCTGTTCCCCGTGCGCGTGACGTCCACGGACGTCGTCCAGGGCAAGCCGCACCCGGAGGTGTACCTGAAGGCGGCCTCCGCGCTGGGCGTGGCGCCGTCCGGGTGCGTGGTGTTCGAGGACGCGGTGGCGGGCCTGAGGGCCGCGCGGGCCGCGGGCGCGGCGTGTGTCGCCGTCGCCACCTCGTTCCCGCGCGACATCCTGGTGCGCGAACAGCCGGACTGGCTGGTGAAGGACTTCCGGGACCTGCCCGCCGCGCTGCGCCCCGGAAGCCCTGGCTTCACGGCGCCGACGGCACCTCACCCGTGAGCACGCAGATGAGCGCGTCCGGGTCGCACTTCACGGGGAACAGCGGGTTGATGCCGGAGCCGCGCAGCCGTCCCGCGTCCGGATCCGCGTAGGGGTCGCACCGCGCCTCGTCCGGCCCGGCGTCCGAGCCCCGGCACGACACCACCGGCCAGATGCCCTTCACGGTGTACTCGGCGGTGCAGCCGTTCTCCGTGTAGGTGAGGTCCGACGTGTACTGCGTGCCCGGGATCTCCGGCGTGTTGTAGATGCGCAGGTTGCTCCACGTGTAGCCGAAGTCCTGCGCGGGCAGCACGCCGCCGTCGGGCGCCGTGGACTGCGGCACCTGCAGCCGCGTGGGCGTCAGCTCCGTCACCGAGCAGAAGTGGTCCGCCGCCGGCGTCTCCGACGTGAAGGGTCCCACCGCCGTGGCCGTGTCCGAGGCCCCCGCCGGAAGCCGCTTCGCGAAGTCCCGCAAGAGCTGCCCCAGCCGTGTGCTACGCACGCCCACCGTGTCGGGGGCCTCCGGGGCCTGGCTGAAGTACTTCTGCAGGCCCACGGCCTCCGGCTTGAGCCGCGCGCACACCTGATCCGGGTTCTGCCCTTGCTTGAGCTGGTACGTCGTGGCGAACGAGCCGGTGGAGCTGTCCGACACGGCGCGAGCCACCACGCACACGGGCTCCGGTTCGCTGCCACACGCCCCGGCGGTGACGACCGCGCCCGCCAGGGCTGCACTGATTGCCATCCATCGAAGGTTCATCGTGGGTGTCCTCTGGGTGCGGGCGGGTGCCTAGAAGCTCAGCTTCGCGCCCAGACGGATGGCGCGCGGTGCCTGGTAGGCGGTGGGCCGCTTGAAGTTGGGGTTGATTTCCTGCGAGGTGATGCGCGCGTTCGTGGTCGTGGAGAGGACCTTGCAGTCCTTGCTGAGCGCATCCAGGCACGCGCTCAGGTCGGCCGGCGTTCCGCCCTGCTCGATGGCGAACACGCGCGAGGTCGTGAAGGTCTGATCCACGTCCGTGTACTGCTGGAAGTTGAAGAGGTTGAAGACGTCCAGCGACACCGTGAGCACGTAGTCCTTCACCAGCCGCTGGTTGAGGCCCACGTGGCCGTCCACGCCGTGCACCCAGGGCAGCCGGCCGGCGC
The DNA here is from genome assembly GCF_003611675.1 of Corallococcus sp. CA053C. GTDB lineage: Bacteria > Myxococcota > Myxococcia > Myxococcales > Myxococcaceae > Corallococcus. The sequence continues at coordinate 29,428 of NZ_RAWA01000002.1, read as the reverse complement.
TGCCGCGCGGCAGGATGAACGTCTCCGAACCGCTGCGGCGCGGGTTGGCGCCCAGGTAGTTGATGGGCGAGCCCGAGCGCGCCCGGTAGTTGCCGCCCACGTTGACGCTGGTGCGCGGCCCGATGACGAACTCCTTCGCGCCAAACACCTTGAAGGAGTGCGTGCGGTCGCCGGGGAGCTGGCCCTCGCGGTTGACGGTGAGCGTCAAGAGGTCGAAGTCGCGCGTGAGGTTGGGGGACAACTGCCCGGTGTCCGCGCGGAACAGGCCGGAGTAGTTCCCGCGCAGGTTGGACCAGGTGTAGCTGGCCTGGGCGAGCCACCCGTCGGTGAAGGCCCGCTGGAAGTAGACGTTCACCCCGTCGTACTCGCGCTTCGCCAGCGGGAAGTCCTCCGAGTAGCCCTTGCCCGGGTTGCCCAGGAAGAAGGTGCTGCCGTCGTCGCGGCTCATGTCCTCGATGACGTCGTTGAGGTAGCGCTTGGTGTACGTGACGCCCACGCGGCTGGACGCCAGCAGCTCGTACTCACCGCCCAGCACGAACTCGTCCGCGGACTGCGCGCGGATCTGCGGATCCACCGGAACGCGGTCACCGCCCTGTGCGTCCCAGAGCTGGTTGGGGCTCTCGCGGCTGCCAATGGCCCGGCGGTTGGCGTCCAGGTCGCATTCGGTGAGCAGCGAGCCCTCGCGCGACGGGGTGCACGGGGGCGTGTTGTAGGTGGCGGACAGGAGCTGCTGCTGCGGGAAGGACAGGTCCGCCATGTCCAGGGGGACGTTCTCGAAGAAGCGCGCGTAGTTGGCGAACACCTTGGCGCGGCCCGCCTGCGTCGGGTCGTAGATGACGCCCAGGCGCGGGGACCACTGGTTGGGCAGGTGCAGGCCCACTTCCCCGTCCAGGCCGTACAGCGTCTGCACGTCGTAGCGCAGGCCCGCGTTGACGGTGACCTTGTCGAGCACCGACCAGCTGTCCTGGATGAAGCCGCCCACGGTGGTGGACGTGGAGGTGCCTTCCTTGCTCGTGAGGAACACCGGCCGGTCCGGGGCCTCCAGGAAGCCGTACTGGTTGGGGCTGGTGAAGCAGTCGCCGCCGGTGCACTCCTGCAGGGGCGCGAGGCCGGTGCGCGCGCGGTTGTTGTAGAAGCTCATGCGCTCGATGTCCGCGCCGGCCTTGAAGATGTGGTGACCCAGGGCCTCCAGCAGGTAGGTGCCCATCACCTTGCCCTGCACGCGGTCCAGGCGCTGGATGCTGATGGTGCCGGGGCCGCCGGTCGTATACGCGGTGACGGGGCATCGCAGGGCCTGCTCGGCGGGCGTGGTGCCGCAGGCGTCGGCGTTCGGCAGGGTCTCGAACTCGTTGATGGTGTGGGGGCCGGGGTTGCGGTTGCGGCGCCACAAGATGTTGGAGCGCGCGGACAGGCCCTCCCCGGAGCTCAGGCCGGAGCCGTCCGAGGGGAGGGTGGAGTCGGCCTGGTGGTGCCAGCCGAGCGTCGCGTCCACGAGCAGCTTCTTCTCGAAGAAGGACGAGGACTGCTTCGCCACCAGGTCCAGCGCGCTGTTCTCGCGCCGCGTGGCGATGGCCTCATAGGCGCCCTGCACGAAGCTGGTGCACGACAGGCTGGAGCACACCTCCGGCTCGCCGTCGTCGCTGAAGGCGTACTTGCCGCTGCCGCCCGACGAGCGCGGCGTGCCGAAGACAGACACCGCGAGGCTGTGGTCGGGGTTGAAGTTGTAGGTGAGCTTGCCCAGGTACTGCACGCTGCGCTCGTCCGCGAAGCGGCTCACCTGGGTGCCTTCGATGGGCGTCGCCCGGGAGAAGCCGGTGGTGAGGTCCTTGCGGCGGTCGCCCGCCTTGCTGCAGCCGTTGTCGTCCTTCTCCGTGCAGATTTCGAACGTGGAGAGCTGGCGGTCCACCTGGATGCGATTGAAGGACGGCGCGACGCCCACGTAGAACCAGAGCTTGTCCTTGAGGAGGGGGCCGCCCAGGTCGAAGCCGAAGTCGCCCAGGTTGTGGGCGCTGCCCTGCGCGGAGATGACGCTGCCCTCGCGGAGGACTTCCTTGCCGGAGGTCTGCAGGGCGCCGGGCGCCATGTTGGCGAACACGGAGCCGTGGAACTCGTTGGAGCCGGACTTGGTGAGGACGTTGAGCACGCCGCCGGTGGAGCGGCCGTACTCGGGCATGTAGCCGCCGGTGATGATGTTGACCTCCTTGACGAACTCCACGGACAGGGGCGTGCCCAGCGTGCCCACGCCCGGGTCGTTCACGGACAGGCCGTCCACGACGTACTGGCTCTCCGGGGAGCTGCTGCCGCTGATGCTCACGCCGTAGCGGTCCTCGGTGGCGCCGGGGGCCAGCTCCGCCAGGCCTTCGAACGAGCGGGACGCGGAGCCCTTGGTGCCGGGGCGGATGACGGCGATGTTGCGGATGAACTCCTGGTCCACGGTGACGCCCGCGGCGCTGGAGCCCACGTCCACGCTGGGCGGAGTACCCACCACCTCCACGTTGATGTTCATCGCGTCCGGTACCAGCTCCGCGTTGAAGCGGATGGTGCGGTCGATTCTCAGCAGGATGTCCGTCCGCGTGAAGGGGTGGAAGCCCTGGCCCTCCATGCGCAGCGTGTACGTGCCGGGCGGCAGCTGGGGGATGCGGTAAAGGCCGCTCTTGTCGGTGACGACCGTGCGCTCACCCTGCAACTGGGGCGAGGTGGCGGTGACGACGACATCCTCCAGCGGGCGCTTGTCCTCCGCGCTCTGGAGCGTCCCGGTGATGACCGAGTTGCCCTGGGCCATGGCCCCGGTTCCCCACAGCAGCGCCATGAGCCACAGCCCACGGATGAAACGGATACGTCTGGACACGGAATGCCCCTCCCGGCGAAGGCGGCGCACTTTGTCGCAAATCCTGAGAAATCCACCAGCTACAATCAACCGGCCTTCTCTGTTAGGGCGGAGAAGTCCCGACCCACTGCGTCGAACAGGGTGGACGGGGCCCGCTTCCGAGAACTGGATGTTTGGGGGGAGCGGGTTGAAGGTCTCGGACACTCATCCAAGGAGCACGCACTCATGGCGATCTTCGTGACGACGACGGACCCGCAGGGCTTGATTGACGGACTCAAGAGCGCGGTGGATTCGAAGAAGGTGGCGGGCTGGCGCTACGACGCCGAGGGCGACGTGACGTCCGCGACGGCGCCGCTGGAGAACCAGGCCTGGTTCCGGCCGACGACGGTGCCGGGCGCCGGGGTGGTGTTCACCATCATCGCGGTGAAGGGCAAGACCGTCACGACGGAGGCCTACGCGGCGTACCACGGGCGCTTCCTGGAGACGCTGCTGAGCCACTTCGCGCCGAAGTTCACGACGGCCAGCGTCACCGCGATGGGCGAGTCGCGCGTCGGCGACGTCGTCAAGGACGGCTGAGACTCTCCCGCGTGCGGGGGCCCGCGAAGTGGATGCGGGCCTCCGTTGCACCTCTTCCCGTCAGGGGATGTTCCAGGGCTCGGAAGTGAAGAGGGCGTGGAAGAGCGTGGTCTCTGGCGGCTTCATGAAGTGGACGTAGAGGGGGACGGGGGTCTGGGCGATTTCGAGGGGGAGCGCGGTGGCTCCGTAGTTTGCCTCGATGCGCTGGGAGACCTTCCTGGCTGCGTCGCGCAGGTCGAAGGGGATGGGGCTCATGAATGCCTTGGCGCCCATGAACTGCTTCCCGATGAACTTCCGGCGGACGCTGTACACCGTGTACACGGGGGCCAGGATGCTGAGGTAGGCGACGAGAATCCACTTGATCTGGGGACGGTCCAGGATTTCCTCTCCCGGGGGATAGACGAGGGCTCCGTAACCGCCGTTCACGGGCGCCGTGCCATTCCCGATGCTGTAGCCCGGGAGTGCTCTCCGGAGTTCATTGAGCAACGACCGCCAGCGGTCGATCTCCTTGAGCTTCTCGCTCCAGAGCGCCTGGAACCGGTCGGTCTCAGGACTGTGGTCAAGCCGGAAGTCGTAGAGATTGTCTTCACGCCAGTAGCGGCGCGCAATCGCAAGCAGTTCCTCCGCGGACGGTGTCATGGCTTTCGGAACCTGGGTCGAACAGGGGTGGTCTCGGGCCGGCACACACTCTCCACCCGCGAGCCGGAGACTGCCCCGGAGAGGGCAATCCTGAAGGTGCTCCTGAATTCCTCACAGGCAAGGCCCAGTGCCGTCACGGGCGTGGCTGCACTGAAGACCTTCTGGGCCGCGAGGTTCGCGCAGTCCGCTGAGATGCGTTGAGCCAGCGGCACGGGAATGGGCCCCAGGGGTTTCGTTTCCAGGGGCATTCCGATGCCAAGCTCGCACAGGAAGACCTCACCGGTATCGCGCCGGAGTGGCACCCGGACGCACGCCGCCTGCCAACCATCCGCTCCCGGTCCTGTCTGCTCCACGATGGTGACGAACCGGAAGTGACGCGGCTGGAGGCTGCCCTCCACCACCGTGCCCGCTCCCGTCGCACACCCCGTCATCCAGCACAGCAACCCCAGGCCTACCGCCCGTACCGTCGCGTCCATGGCTTCCCCCCCCCGGGAAGCCACACACGACACCTCAGAACCCGCGCAGCGCTCCACCGTCACAGGCAATGGACTGTCCGTTGATATACGCGGCCGGCTCCGACGCCAGGAACGTCACCAGCGCGGCGAACTCCTCCGGCCTTCCCAGCCGGCGCGCGGGGATGTTCGGCGCCACCTTCTCGTCGGACAGGCCCAGGTCCTTCATCCGGTCCGTCGCGTGATAGCCCGGCAGCGCCGCGTTCACCGTGATGCCATACGGCCCCACTTCATTGCTCAGGCTCTTCACCAGCCCCAGCAGGCCCGCGCGCAGGCCGTTGGACACCGTGAGGTTGTTCATCGCCTCGCGCGCCGCCGTGGACGTCACCAGCACGATGCGGCCCCAGCCCTGTGCCTTCATGCCCGGCAGCGCCGCTTGAATCGCATCCACCGTGGACAGCCAGAGGCTCTGGAAGCCTGTCTGCCATTGCTCCCCGGTGATGGCCTCGAAGCCTCCCGACGGAGGACCGCCCGCGTTCACCACCAGCACGTCCAGGCCGCCCAGCTTCTCCGTCACCTCGCGCACCAATGCGCGCGCCGTCCCCGCCTGCGTCAAATCACACGGCACCGCCAGCGCCGCGCCCAGCTCCTTCGCCGCCTTCTGGAGCTTGTCCCCACCGCGCGAGGAGATGGCCACCGTCGCGCGCTCCTTCAAGAGCGTCTCCGCGATGGCGCGTCCCAGCCCGGAGGACGCTCCCGTCACCAGCGCCCGCCTACCCTTCAGCCCGAAATCCATCCGCGTGCTCCTTCATGAAAGGGGTCAGCCGTCCCCGGATGAGTCGCGCCGCCGCGTCCAGGTCCACGTCCTCCGGACGCTTCAGCCCCTGCGCCAGCTCCGACACGATGCCGCCCGCGAGCGTGCCCACCTGATACGCCAGCCGGTACGGCACGCGGCTGAAGCTCACCAGCGTGTAGCGGCTGACGAACTCGCCCGGGAAGGCGTTGAGCAACACCTTCTCCACGCCCTTCTCCAACAGGAAGCGCGGATCCGCCGTGCTGTCGCGCATCTCGATGAAGTTCTCCACCGCCATGTCCGCGATGGCGTCCGCGTTCGTCTTGCGCAGCCCCTCGAACGCGGCGAACGCCTCCGCCCAGCCCGGCCGCGATTCCAGGAGCGAGTCCAGCACCACGCAGTCCTCGAAGCCGCAGTTCATCCCCTGCCCGTAGAACGGCACCACCGCGTGCGCCGCGTCACCCAAGAGCAGCGTGCGCCCGCCCACGTGCCACGGCGCGCACTTCACCGTCACCATGTGCCCGGTGGGCCGGGAGAAGAACTCCTCCACCAGCCCCGGGATGAGCGCTCGCGCGTCCGGGAACTGCTCCTGGAAGAACGCCTCCAGCGCCTCCGGCGTCTGGAGCGACGCGAAGCTCTGCGGCCCCTGCCACGGCAGGAACAGCGTGCAGGTGAAGCTGCCGTCCTCGTTGGGCAGCGCGATGAGCATGAACGTGCCGCGCGGCCAGATGTGCAGCGCGTGCTTCTCCATCTGGAAGCGCCCGCCCTCGCCCGGTGGAATCGTCAGCTCCTTGTAGCCGTGCCCCAGCGGCTCCTGCGTCGCGTGGAAGCCCGGGTGCGTCTGGAACTCCTGCCGCACCGCGGACCCGGAGCCGTCCGTGCCGAACACCACCGTGTCCCGCACCTGGCGCGTCTCGCCCGTGGCCTCGTCCACCACCGTCAGCGTGCCCGCCGCCGTGTCCGCGTGCGTGACGCGCTGGCGGAAGCGGATCCGCACGCGCCCCGTGGCCTCCGCTTGCGTCATCAGGAACTGGTTCAGCCAGCCGCGCGACAGCGAGTTGATGTGCTGCGAGTCATCCTTGCCGTAGGGCTGGTAGGCCAGCGCCCCCTGCACCGGGTGGATGGCCCGGCCGCGCATGGGGATGGCGTGCTTCAGCGCCTCCTCTTCCAGCCCCACCTTCCGGAGCGCGTGCAGGCCCCGCGTGGAGATGGCCAGGTTGATGGAGCGCCCCGCGTCCAGCGTCTCGCGGCGCATGTCCGGCCGGCGCTCCAGCACCTCCACCGTGTGGCCCCGGCGGGCCAGGTACAGCGACAGGAGCGAGCCCACGAGCCCGGCTCCCACCACCGTCAGCGTGGGCTTCGACTCATTCGGTGGCATGGGCCTCCAGCGCCTTCACGAAGCGGAAGACATCCAGGTAGGTGTTGTAGAGGGGCGCGGGCGCGGCGCGGATGATGTCCGGCTCGCGGAAGTCGCAGATGATGCCCGCCGACGACAGCCGCTGCAGCAGGCGCCGGGGCTCGCCCTTGAACCGCAGGGACAGCTGCGCGCCGCGCTGCTTCGGATCTCTCGGCGTGGTGATGGTGACGAACCCCGAGGGCAGCCGGTCCAGCAGGAACTCCAGGTAGCCGGTGAGCTTCTCGCTCTTCGCGCGCAGCGCCTCCATCGTCGCCTTGTCGAACAGATCCAGCGACGCACGCAGCGCCGCCAACTGGAAGATGGGCGGGTTGGACAGCTGCCAGCCTTCCGCGCCCGGCAGCGGGTCGAACGTGGAGCCCATCTCGAAGCGCGTGGCCTTGTTGTGGCCCCACCAGCCCTCGAAGCGCGGCAGCTCCGGCGAGCGCGCGTGCCGCTCGTGCACGAACACGCCGCCCAGGCTTCCCGGCCCGCCGTTGAGGTACTTGTACGAGCACCACACCGCGAAGTCCGGCCCGTCGTCGTGCAACGACAGCTTCAGGTTGCCCGCGCCGTGCGCCAGGTCGAAGCCCACCTTGCAGCCCTGCGCGTGCGCCACGCGGGTGATGGTGCGCAAATCAAAGGCCTGCCCGGTGAGGTAGTTCACGCTGCCCAGCAACACCAGCGCGACCTCCTTGCCGTGCCGCTCCACCGCTTCGAGGATGTCCTCGGGGCGCAGCGTGTCCTCGCCCTCGCGCGGCATCAGCCGGACGATGGCCTCCTTCGGGTCGTAGCCGTGGAAGCGCGCCTGTGACGCCACCGCGTACTGGTCCGACGGGAAGGCGCCGCCTTCAATCAGGATCTTGAAGCGCTCGCGCGTGGGTCGGTAGAACGACACCATCATCAGGTGCAGGTTCACCGACAGGGTGTTCATCACCACGACTTCCAGCGGCTGCGCGCCCACGACCCGCGCCACCTGCTCCGTGAGCAGCTCGTGGTAGGGCAGCCACGGGTGGCGGCCGTGCAGGTGGCCCTCCACGCCCAGCCGCTCCCAGTCCTCCATCTCCATCTGCACGTACTTGCGCGCCTTGCGCGGCTGGACCCCCAGCGAGTTGCCCGCCAGGTAGACAGACGGGGCGCCGGAGGCGCTGGCGACGTGGAGGAACTCGTCGCGGAAGGGGCGCAGCGGATCCTGGGCATCCAGGTTCAGCGCGAAGGCGTCGGTGCTCTCGTAGACAGGGGCCGTCATGGTGCGAAGTCCTCGTGCGAGCGCCCCAGCCACTCCAGGGCATTGCGGAAGAGCAGCCGTTCGCGCACCGGCAACTCCAGGTCCGTCAGGGATTCGATGAGCGTGCCGGGCCGGTCCTCGCCCAGCGGGAAGGGATAGTCACTGCCCAGCGCCACCTTGTCCGCGCCGAACAGCTTCACGATGGCGCGCAGCGCCTCCGTGTCATGCACCAGCGAGTCCACCCAGAAGCGCCCCAGGTAGTCGCGCGGCGCCACCGGGTTGTCCACCGCCACCAGGTCCGGCCGCACCTCGAAGCCATGCTGGATGCGGCCAATCGTGCCAGGGAACGCGCCGCCGCCGTGCGCGAACGCGAGCCGCAGCTTCGGCAGCCGCTCCATCACCCCGCCGAAGATGAGCGAGCAGATGGCCAGCGACACCTCCGCCGGCATCCCCACCAGCCACGGCAGCCAGTACTTCGCCATCTTCGCCTCACCCATCATGTCCCACGGGTGCACGAAGACGGCGGCGCCCAGGTCGCTCGCCGCCTGGAAGAAGGGGAAGAGGGCCGGGTCGCTCAGGTTCAAGTCGTTGACGTGGCTGCCAATCTGCACGCCCGCGAAGCCCAGCGTGCGCATGCAGCGCTCCAATTCCTTGACCGCGAGGTCGGTGGATTGGAGCGGCACCGTGCCCAGGCCCACGAAGCGCTTCGGGGCCGTGGCCACCGAGGAGGCCAGGTGGTCGTTGAGGAAGCGCGCCACCTCCAGGCCGTGCTCGGGCTTCGCCCAATAGCTGAACAGCACCGGCACGGTGGACAGCACCTGCACCTGGACGCCGTGCGCGTCGCACTCCACGACGCGCTGCTTGGGGTCCCAGCAGTTGCTTTCGATTTCGCGGAAGAACTTCCCGTCGTCCCGCAGCATCCGCGCGCGGCAGGGCGCGTGGTGGTCCAGCGTGATGAAGCCGCCGTAGCCGAAGCGCTCGGCGAAGCGGGGCAGCTCCGGGGGGAGGAGGTGCGTGTGGATGTCGACCTTCACTTGGGCGCACCACCCCGTGTCACCTTCGTGCCGCAGTGCTTGCAGGTGCAGTGCTCCGGGTTGCCGTAGAAGTGCTCGAACACCGGCGGCAACTGCGTCACGAGGTTGGTGACGTGCAGCGACTCCTCATAGAGCTTCTCGCCGCACTTCGGGCACAGCCACAGGAAGGAGTCCAGCTCCTGCGGCTGGCGGCGGCGCTCCAGCACCAGCCCCACCGTGCCCGCGGGGCGCTGCGGCGAGTGCGGCACCTTGGGCGGCAGGAGGAAGATCTCCCCCTCGCGGATGGGGATGTCCTGCACCTGCCCCTCGTCGATGACGCGCAGGGTGATGTCGCCCTCGAGTTGGTAGAAGAACTCCTCGCCCTCGTTGACGTGGAAGTCCGTGCGCGCGTTGGGGCCGCCCACGACGGTGACCATGAAGTCCCGGTCCGCCCACACCTGCTGGTTGCCGACGGGCGGCTTGAGCAGCGGGCGGTGCTCGTCGATCCACTTCTTGAAGTTGATGGGGGTCAGTCGTCCCATGTCAGGTGTCTCCAATGGTGGCGATGCACTTGAGCTCGATGGCGATGGGCGTGGGCAGCCGGTTGATTTCCAGCGTGGTGCGGCACGGCGGGTTGTCCTTGAAGTACTCCGCCCACAGCCGGTTGTAGGTGGGGAAGTCCTTCTTCATGTCCGTGAGGTACACGGTCACGTCCACCAGCCGGTCCCACGACGAGCCCGCGTCCTCCAGGATGTAGCGCACGTTGCGGAACACGGAGTGACACTGCGTCTCGATGTCGTACGAGACGATGTTCCCCTGCGCGTCCAGCTCCACGCCGGGGATGGCCTTGCTGCCGCGCTCGCGCGGGCCCACTCCGGAGAGGAACAGGAGGTTCCCCACCCGGCGCGCGTGCGGGTAGAGCCCCACCGGCTCCGGGGCCTTCTTCGAGTCGATCCGCTCACCTGCGCTCACTGTGTCGCTCCCGGGTTCAAAGCTTGATGCAGACGTTCTTGGGCTCGGTGAAGAAGCGCAGCGCGTCCCAGCCGCCCTCGCGGCCCACGCCGGACTCCTTCACGCCGCCAAACGGCGTGCGCAAATCGCGCAGCATCCAGGTGTTCACCCAGACGATGCCGCTGTGCAGCCGCGAGGCGAAGCGGTGCGCGCGCGTCAGGTCCTTCGTCCACACGCTGGCGGCAAGGCCATAGCGCGTGGAGTTGGCCCACGAGAGCACCTCCTCCTCGTCGTCGAAGGGCATCAGTGTGGCCACCGGGCCGAAGATTTCTTCCTGGTTGGTACGGCACGAGGGGGACAGCCCCTCCACGAGCGTGGGCTCCACGAACCAGCCGTTCTCGCAGCGGCCCGGCACCTTCGCGCGCTGACCGCCGGTGAGCATGTGGCCGCCCTCCTGCTTCGCGAGCGCCAGGTAGCCCAGCACCTTCTCGAAGTGCTCGCGTGACACCAGCGCGCCCTGGTCGGTGCCCGCCTCCAGCGGGTCGCCCACCTTGAGGGCCTTGGTGCGCGCGACCAGCGCCTCCTTGAAGCGCGCGTAGATGGGGCGCTGCACGAAGATGCGCGGGCCGCACAGGCAGATCTGCCCCTGGTTGGAGAAGGACGAGCGCACCGTGGTGGCCAGCGCGTCCTCGAAGTCGCAGTCCGCGAAGACGACGTTGGGGTTCTTCCCGCCCATCTCCAGCGACAGCTTCTTGAAGGCGGGCGCGGCCACGCGGGCGATCTCCGCGCCGGTGCGCGTGCTGCCGGTGAAGGAGATGGCGCTCACGTCCGGGTGGCGCGTGAGCGGCCCGCCCACGTGCGGCCCCAGGCCGTGCACCAGGTTGAGCACGCCCGGCGGCAGGCCCGCGTCGCGGCACACCTGCGACAGGAGGAAGGCCGTCATCGGCGTCACCTCCGACGGCTTCGCCACCACGCAGTTGCCCGCCGCCAGCGCGGGGGCGATCTTCCACGTCAGCAGGTACAGCGGCAGGTTCCACGGCGAGATGCAGCCCACGACGCCCAGGGGCGCGCGCAGCGTGTAGTTGAGCGCCACCCCGTCCATGGGGTGCGCCTCCGTGGAGAACTGCGTGGCCGCGTCCGCGAAGAACTCGAAGTTCAGCACGCTGCGCGGGATGTCCACCGTGCGCGCCACGGCGAGTGGCTTGCCCGTGTCGATGGACTCCGCCCGCGCGAACGCGTCCAGCCGCTCATGGATGAGCCCCGCGATGCGCCGCAACATCCGCGAGCGCTCCGTCGCCGGCAGCGCGGCCCAGGCGGGGAAGGCCCGGCCCGCTGCTTCCACGGCGGCCTGCACGTCCGCTTCACGCGAGTCCGGCACCAGCGCGTACAGGGCGCCCGTGGCCGGCTCCGGCTTGTCCAGCCACTGGTCGCCCGCTGGGGGGACCAGCTCGCCACCGATGTAGTTGAGGACTCGTTTCAAGGCAGCGCCCTCCTGGGGGAGACACGAGGCAATCAATGTATGCCGTGCCCCCAAGCCGCCTCCAGGATTCCGAGCGGCGGACGTCGGGTGGCGCTCGCTTGCGCGGCCGTCCCGCCTCCCGGATGCTGCCGCGCCCATTCCGCCCGTGAACCCTGCCGGTGGAATTACAGGTTGGGCAGAGAAAGGATTCTGGAGATGACCTCGACAGCGGACGTGATGGCCCTGGCTCGGACCCTGGACGCGGCGCGGCGCGAGCGGCGTGAAATCCCCCCGCTCACGCACGCGCACCCGGCCCTGTCCCTGGAGGACGGCTACGCGGTGCAGGCGGAGGGCATCCGGCTGCGCGAGGCCCAGGGGGAAAAGCGGGTGGGGCTGAAGATGGGCTTCACCTCCGAGGCGAAGCGCCAGCAGATGAACCTGGGCTCGCCCATCTTCGGCGTGCTCACGGACCGGATGCTCGTGCCGGCGGGCGGCGTGGTGCGCGTGGGTGCGGGCATCCACCCGCGCATCGAGCCGGAGATCGCCTTCCGCACGTCGCGGGAGCTGAAGGGCACGGTGACGCGCGACGAGGTGCTGGACGCGTGCTCGGCGGTGTTCGCGGCCATGGAGGTGCTGGACTCGCGCTTCGTCGGCTTCAAGTACTTCAGCCTGCCGGACGTGGTGGCGGACAACGCGTCGTCGTCGCTGTTCGTGCCGGGCACCACCGAGCGCGGCCCGCGCGACCTGGACCTCACGAAGCTCCAGATGCGCATGGAGGTGAACGGCAAGGTGGAGGGCGAGGCGCGCTCGGATGCCATCTCCGGCGACCCGGTGGTGTCCCTCATCCAGTTGTGCGCGCTGCTCGCGGAGCGCGGCCAGGTGCTGCCCGCGGGGAGCCTGGTGCTGTCGGGCGCGGCCACCGCCGCGTACCTCATGAAGCCGGGCGACCACGTGCGGCTCACCGTGGACGGGCTGGGCACGGTGGAGGTCACCGCGGCGGAGTAGGGCCTGCTTTCAGTACAGCAGGCCGTCCTTCGGTTGCAGGGGCGGGGGCAGCTCCGCCTCGCCCAGCATCTGCCGCAGGTTGATCTCGATGGTGCGGCACAGGGCCGTCATGGGCGTGTCGCTGACGCCGTCCTCGAAGGGGTCCTCCACGTCGCGGCCCACCGCGTCCATGGCGATGAAGAGGAACGCGATGATGGCCGTGACGAGCGGCGTGAGCACGCCCAGGTCCGCGACGACGCCCAGGGGCAGCATGGTGAGGTAGGCGCGCACCATGGCGTGCGGAAGGATGTCGTACTGGCGGGGCAGGGGCGTGTTCTTGATGCGCTCGCACGCGCCCAGGGAGTTGGTCAATTCGGTGAGCGTCTCGTCCATGGCCACGCGCAGGTAGACCTTCTCCGCGTGCTCGATGTCGCTGTAGACGCGGCGCATGCGCGTGGACATCCACAGCAGGATGGCGGCGGGCACGTTCTGCTCCTCGCGCAGCGCCTCCAGTACGGACGGCCGGAAGAACGACAGGAGCTCCGGGAAGGGGTCCTGCCGGCGCAGGTGGCAGCGGAGCGCGTTCACGAAGCCGATCTGCGCGTAGACGAGCTCGCGCGCGTCCTCGGTGATGCCCTCGTACACGCCGGTGATGATGCCCCGGGGATGCCCCCCCTCGGGCGGGTGCTCGAAGGTGGCCAGGTTCGCGCGCGGGGCGCCCGGCTTGCGCAGGTCGCGCGCCTTGCCGAACGGGTCTCGCACCGCGCCGTCCCCCACCTGGGCCCAGGCGGGCGCCAGCGCGGGCCCCTCCGGCTCCACCGCCATCCGGACCAGCCGGGACGCGGCGGAGGGCGTCTCCACGGTGCCGTCGCTGCGGTGGGAGCGGGGCGCGGGCAGGAAGGTGATGACCTGCCGGGCCAGCGTGCGCGAGGAGTTCACCAGCCCGCCCCAAATCGTGCGGGCCTCCCACCAGCGCTCGTAGGCGGAGTTGTTGCGGAAGGCGAGCAGCACGCCCAGCGCCGCGGCCAGCACCGTCACCGGCAGCGCGGGCACCGACAGCCACTTCCAGCCCAGCACCTCGTAGCCCAGGGCGATGGCCAGCGCGACGATGACGTGGACCACGACGGGCCGCCCCGTGTAGCGAAGCACGATGCGCCAGGACAACATCCGACCGACGATCATCGCGCGGGCCCTCCCTGCCGGGAGAACGCCCGGTGCGGGCTGGATGTAGTGCCGCGCTCGCGGAGGGGCAATGCGACGCGTCACCTCCGCATCCACCGCGGGGTTCCACACGCCACGGGAGCGTGCGGAACCCGACGGACGGAGCTCAGGCCCGCGACTTGGAGAAGACGATGCTCGTGCCGGTGTCCGGCACCGTCACGGTGAAGGTGCGCTCCACGGACGCGAGGCCATTGCCGCCGCGCGCCGCCAGCTCCAGGAAGAACGCGCCGGAGGCCTTCAGGTGGAAGGACTGCGCCCACGACTGCGACAGGGCCTTGAACGCACCGGCGAAGACGGACGGGGAGCGCTGCTCGTTGTTGCGCAGGTCCAGCAGGCCCGCGCGCAGGTCGCGCCACTTGGCCACCGTACCCGGGTTCTTCTGGATGACTTCCGCGAACGTGAGCATGCCGTTGCCCAGCAGCCCTTCTGTGTGCGCGAAGAGGCCGACGAGCGGGTTCGTCTTGAGGTGCGCGGCCACCGTCTTCGCCGCGTCGGCCGCGGACCAGTTCTGGTCCAGGTACGCCCGCCACAGGGGCGCGTAGACCGTCTCGCGCACGGTGGGCCGGTCCCGGCACGGCACGGAGTACCAGGGCAGCGCCCGGGCCAGCGCGCGGGAGAAGACGGTCGGCGCGTCGGGATCCGCCGCGTGCTGGATGACGTCGCGCAGGGTCCGGTTGTCCAGCTTCAGCTCCACCCGCGTCTCCACGGCCTTGCCACCCGAGGCCTCGCGGATGCGACGCATGACCTCCTCCTCCTCGGCGTCGTCCAGCGCGCCCCAGATGATGGCCTCGTCCACGGCCTGGCGCAGGTCGTCCTCGCCGCGCTTGCGCGCGTCGTGGCGCAGGAGCAGGTACAGGCCCAGGTCGAAGTCCGCCACGGTGGGCGACTTGCGGAACTCGCCCATGTCCGCCTTGAAGTCCGCCGTCCAGAACGCGTCCGGCGTGAGCAGCGCGCGCGTGTAGCTGCGCACGCCCAGGAAGGAGATGCGCTGGGGCGCTTCCTTCTCCAGGCTGTTGCGCTGCACCACCTGGGTGAGCTGGCGCTCGTCGTTGCCGCCCAGCGACCACTTCCCCAGCTTCAGGGAGAAGCCCCACGCCTGCGACTCCTTGTTGACCTCCTTCAGGAGGCACTGCTCCAGCGCCATGCCCTCCGCCTGCATCCGCTGCATCGCGCCGGCCATGTTGCCGCCCACCAGCAGGGGGTGCAGCACGCGGGCCTGCGCGTCGGTGCACACGGTGGACAGGAGCGTCGTCTGCTCGCGCAGGCGCAGGTATTCGTAGCGGAAGCCCGCGGAGAACTTCGCCTCCGCGAGCGCCTGGACGCTCGTGCGGGCATCGCCGCGCAGCTTCTCCCACGCCTGCCGCAGCGCCGTGGGCTGGGCCTCCAGCTCCTGGAAGCCCAGCCGGTCCAACACGATGCGCAGCACCTTCGACTCGGCGGCCGACAGGGTGTGCGTCTCCAGCTTCGTCATCAGCGATTCGAAGGTGGCGAGCGGCACCGACAGCAGCCCTTCGAGGACGTGCTCCACCTGGGCGACGACGCTGGATGCGTCAATGAGGTTCGCCTCCACGTGGAGGTCCGCCGTCACGCCCGCCTCGCGCGCCACGACCTTCTTCACCTGCACGCGCACCCGGCCCGCTTCGGGGCGGGAGAAGATGACGGCGTAGTCGTCCACCACCTTCACCTTCGCGGACACGGTGGCGCCCGCCTTCGCCTCGAAGGAGAAGAGGGAGCTGGCGGACAGGAGCTTCGTCAGCGCCTGGAGGTTGGTGGTGTAGACGTCCGTCCAGTCCAGCGTCGCGGTGACCGACAGCTCGCCGCGCGCCTGGAAGGAGAAGGCCTCGCCCACCCCCAGCGTGTCCAGCGACGCCGTGAGCAGCGGCAGCCGGAGCACTCCCGCGTCCGCCTTCAGCGCGGCGCGCGCGTTCGTGTCCTGGGTGTGCCGGTGGTAGTCCGCCAGCAGCACGCGCACGTCCCCGTTGGCCGAGAGCGCCACGTAGGGCAGCGGGAAGCCGACCTCCGCCTTCACGCGCGTCTCCACCGCGTACTTGAGCCAGGCCTGGTCGCCTCCGAAGACGAGCGCCGGGGCCAGCTGCGTCGCCGGGTCTCCGGGCTCACTGCCCACCACGCCCGCCGCGTCCACGTCCGACGGAGCGTCGTAGCCTTCGATGAACCCCTTGGCCGACACGTCGAACGCGAACGTCAGCGGCCCCAGCTTCTCACCGGCGGGCAGCGCGTAGCTGGCGCCCGGCAACTCCACGCGGATGTCGGAGCCCTTGAGCGGGGCGTCCGGCAGCACCTTCGACACTTCGTCCAGCAGCACCAGCTTCCAGGCCATGACGGAGTCCTCCCCCTTTGCCTTCAAGGAACGGCCCCATCGTACATGGCCGTCCCGACGTTGGAGGTGGGACGTGAAGCGGGCGCGAGCCCTTCCCCGTGAAGGGGAAGCGCCCGCGCCCGGAGTCAGCACGGCCCCAGACTCAGGGCAGCATCTGGCGGGTCAGCGTGGCCGGACGGGTGGAGCGCGTCTGGGCCTCGTTGCCCAGCCAGGCCACCGTGACCTCGTTCGCGTCCTTGAGCGACGTGGCATCCGGCAGGAAGACGAAGAGGCGGTCGGGCGGCACCGCCCAGGTGTCTCCCACGCGCTCGCCGTTGAGGTAGATCTCCGGCGAGGACGAGCGCTCCAGCGAGCCCAGGGGCTCCTGGGTCTGCACCTCGATGGCCACCGGATCCGTCGCGCGGGCGAGCAGGGCCGGCCCGGCCATCCGGGTCAGCTCGGCGTCCCCCCGCACCTTGCGCGCGGACACCCGGAGCACCTCCACCGGACGGGCCGCGTCCGGTGACGTCGGCTCCGCGCGGATGGGCGCGGGGGCCTGCGCGGTGGGGGCTTCGGCCGGAGCCGTCGCGGGGCGCTCGGCGGCGCCCTTGGACTCCTCCGCGCAGCCCGTCAGCGCCAGGCAGGCCGCCGCCACGAGGAAGAGACGGCTAGCGGGAGAATTCGACGTCGTCGACATAGATGTCTCCAGTGGAAGGGCTGGTGAAGCGCAGGCGCACGGTGTCGATGTTGGTCAGCGTCACCCCGTTGCCGTTCATGATGAAGGTATGCAGCGGGATGCGCACGGTGGTCAGCACCGTGTGCAGGACGATGTTGCCCGGCCGCACGTACGGCTTGGGGATGACGTCGAACTGGGAGGTGGAGGTGGCCTTGACGGTCGCTCCCGTGGCCAGCTCCACCCGGAAGTCCTGGGTGCCGCTGACGGGGTTGGACGCGGCGGTCGTCTGGGCCACGCGGAAGGACAGCACCTCGTAGCCCGTGGTGTCGCGCTGGGCCACGGGGACCGTGAACGTCGCGGTGGCGGTGTTGCCCGTCCAGGTGGCGCGCAGGACGCTGGTGCTGTGCGGCGCGGGGTTGCTCGCGGTGATCAGCGTGAGGGGCCCGGCCGACGTGAAGCCGACAGCGGAGCCGCTGTTGAGCCGCGTGTGCGAGTTCTCGTGGTGCGTCGCGTAGATCTTGAAGCCCGCGGTGGACGGGAACGTGAGCTGGCCGCGCATCATGTCCGCGTAGACCGACTCGTTCTTCAGGTAGATGCGCGTGAAGGCGGAGAGGTACGCCTCACCGATGCGCTGCTGGTTGGGCGCGGTGATGTAGTCGTTGCGCGTGCTGGGCGAGTCGTCGCCGTCCGCCGCCCACACCGTGTTGAAGAGGTTGTGGCTGGCGCCGTACACGTCGATGGAGCTCTTGGTCCCCAGCGCCCGGTCGTAGATCTTCGCGCCGGAGAGCGACGTCACGTCACCGTCCGCGGCGGGCAGGATGACGAAGTAGGGCACGCCCGCGGGCAGCGTGTAGAGCTGGCCGTCCACCGGCGCGATGGAGGACACGGAGTTGATGTTGAACGCGGTGTTCTGCATGTACGCGGACACCGACGCCTCACCGCCGCGCGAGTGGCCCGACACGGAGATCTTCGTCATGTCCAGCTTGGCGTTGAAGCGGCCGGCGAAGAAGTTCGGGTAGGTGGTGTACGTGGCGGCGTTGTTGAGGTGCGACCACAGCTCCAGGTGCTTGAGGATGAGCTGGCCGCGCTCGGGGATCCACTGCGGCACGGAGCCGGACAGGTCATACGCGTCGATGGAGACCGCGATGATGCCGTTGCTCGCCAGCGTGTCCAGCAGCCGCATGTAGCCCTGATGGTTGGGCACGCGGTTGGTGCATGCGGCGTGGGTCTGCGAGTTGTAGCAGATGCGGTGGTTGCCGTGCTGGATGACGAAGAGCGGGAAGGTGCCCGCGGCGACGGCGGTGCCCACGCCCGCGGCGACGGCCGGGTAGCGCACGACGGCGCGCAGGTCGACGTTGGAGGCGCCGCCCATGGTGGGGAAGTAGTCGTCGACGGAGTAGCTGTCCTGCCCGATGGGGTAGGTGCCCAGCGCGTACGGATCCTTCGCCACCTGGAAGCCAATCTGGTTGGCGCCGTCCAGGAAGTCGACGGTGTCGTTGTAGTTGCCGTCGGTGGCGTAGTCGCCGGGCGTGTTGGCCACGGTGGAGCCGAAGTCCACGACGACGTCGTACGAGCCCTTCACGAGCGGCGGATACCAGATGACGACGTCGGTGCCGTTCACGCACCCCGCCTTCACCTGCTGGATCTCAATGCCGCCCGACACGTCCACGAGGCTGGTGTTGAGGGCCCAGCCCGGCACGGTGCGGTGGTTCACCACGTAGTAGGCCGCCCAGGTGCCGCCGGGGTGGGCGGCGGGCACGTAGGTGGGATCCACCGCGCCCCACACCGGGTCGGCCGTGTCCGCGAAGGAGTCGGCGAACTCGAAGTAGGGGAAGCTGCCCAGGGGCCGGCCCGCGAGGTCCATCGTGGGGCCGCCCACCGGGTAGATGAGGTAGAGCACCACGCCGGTGTCGATGCCGTAGGACACGACGTCGCTGGCGCTCAGGACGCCCGTGGGCGGGTTGAACAGGGGGCGGCGCGCGATGATGTCGTAGACGCCACGGCGCTGGAAGGTGGCGCTCCACGCCGGGATGGTGAAGCGGCCGGAGGCGTCGGTGACGACCTTCTTGGGGGCGGAGGCGAAGCCGTCACCCGTCACGTCCGCGAAGGCGTCGCCGTCGCGCCACGCGCGCTGGTTGGGGACGATGGAGACCTCCACCGTCTCGTTGCCCCGGAAGCCGGAGCCCGTCACGTACAGGTCGCCCCGGCCCGTCTCATGGGCGTTGAGCAGACAGCCTTCGGCGGTGGACGGATAGACGCGCGGGGTGGCGCCCACCTTGATGGGGAGGTTGAACGCGGCGACCGGTTCGCCCACGGGCAGCTGCATGGGCGGAATCTTCCCGGTCTTGTCCGCCGTCACGGCCTGCGCGGTGACGAGCAGCGTGCGGCCGTCGAGCGCGGCCTGGGCGCGCTCGAAGCTGGGGAAGCGATAGGCCGACTGGGGCGGGGCCGCGCGCTCCGGGCAGCCCACGACGCCAGACTGGAACCAGAGGATGTGCGGCGCGAGCGCACCCTTGGCGTCCGTCGTCGCGCGCGCGAAGCCGACGGCTTCCTTCAGCGTGGGGATGCGCTCCGCGTCCACCGCGAAGCGCAGCTCGTAGACGGTGTTGGGCTCCAGCCCCTGGGCGCCCACGGTGAGCGAGTCGCCCACGGCCAGGACGTCGATGGGCTGCCCGCGGTCGTCCACGGGCGTGAAGATGGCGTTGGCGGACTGGATGAGGTTGGGAGGACTGCCCTTCGGATTCGTGCTGCCCAGGGCCGCGGTCGAGAACGCGGTGAGCAGCACGAAGGGCCATGCGAGACGTTTCACGGAACCTCCGATGCGGGGAAGGAACCGGCTGTGAACGTCTCCGGTCCCGGTCATGGAGTGACAACGCCTCCGCTGCACTCGCGGTGCCATGCGAGGACGGAGACGCCCGCTTCGAGGAGGGACGAAGGCTGGAGGGTCGTGGCGGGAGTCAGGACTGTAGCCGGTAAGGCCACAACTCATAGCCATTCAGGCTACAACCGCATTCACGGCAAAACTGGAATATTCCTGGGGGCCGGACTCAGGGCTGTTCGCGGGCCTGTTCGGGGCCCGGCGCGGCGTCCGCGGTGATGCGGAGGGCCTCGGGCGTCAGGCCCCGCACGCAGGAGCGGATGACGGCCTGGTTCGCGTCCACCGGCTCCAGCACGAGCGAGGACGTCTTCGTGGCGAGCGCCCGGGGCCACTGGCCCTTCTCCGTCCGGGTCGCGTCCACTTCGGCCAGGGCGATGAGGGCCTCGGAGCGCAGCGCGCGCAGGTCGAGCAGGTCCGCGTCCTCGGCGGCCTGGCGCATCCACGGGGCGTCGTCGTGGCGCAGGCCCTGCTCGTGGTGCTGGGCCTCCAGGGCCTCCAGCGCGCGGCGGCGCGAGTCCGGCGGTTGATCCACCACGGCGCGCAGGCGGTCCGCGTCCGTCACCCACTGCCGCCACTGGCGCCGCCGGGACAGGGCGCCTGGAAGCGCGGGCGCGTCCAGCCACGCGGGAGGCAGCTCGGCGCGGGCGTCGTCGGACAGCAGGTCGCGGAAGGTGGTGAGCTGCGCGGCGACGGACTCCTCGTGCAGCGAGAGGGACACGGGCGGGAAGCCTTCGTGCAGCCGGGTGAGCTGCGCGGTCGCCTTGCGCTTGCGGGGCACGGAGGCCGCGTCGAGCGCGTCCGCGCAGGCCCGCCACGTGCGCCCGTAGCCGTACGCGGACAGCCGCTGTCCCACGAGTCCGCCGCCCAGGGCCAGCTCCCGGCTGAGCGCGAGCGCGTCCACGCAGGTGTCCACCGCGGCGTCCGCTTCACCGCGCGCCACCAGCAGCCGCGTCTCCAGCGCCGCCTGCTCCACCACCCGGCGCAGGGCCTGGGCCGCCGCGTCGCGTCCAGCCACGTCCGGCCCGGACAGCGGCCGCAGCTCCTCCGGCAGCCCGCCCGACTCCGCGTGGGTGGCGGCGAGCACCTGCCGCATCAGGGGACGGTCCTGCTCCAGCGCCTCGCGGCACGCGGCGGGCAGCTCCGTCACGAGCGAGCGTCCCTCCGTCACGGCCTCACAGCGCGCGGCGTCTTCCTCGGAGAGGGGCGGGAGGTCGCGCGTCCGCCGCAGCAGGGCGGGCAGCAGCGACGACACGGCGGTGCCGAAGGTGCCGGGCCGGGTGGGGGTGACGTGCGCCGGACGCGGGTGCTCCGCGTGCGTCAGCGTGTTCACCTCGTGCAGGAGGCGCGCTTCGAGCGCATCGGTGCGCAGGTGCTGGTACGCGAGCGCCCCAAGGCACGCGAGGACGATGAGGAACACGCCTCCCATGAGGGTGGGGATGGGGCGCTTCAGGGCCATCAGGATGGGACTCCGGGAGGGGGGCGCGAATGTCGCACGAAACCCCAGGCCCGACACCCTCTCGCGAGGAAGCCCCACCGCCCTTCCAGCAGGGGAGCCGGCCTTCAGGTCATGGCGCCTGTCAGGTCCGCTACCGGGCAGGCGTGCGCGCCGCGTTTCTCAGGAGGAGGCGGCGGGCGCGGTCTCCGACGCGGTCCGCGCGGTGCCCAGGTGGCGCAGCAGGTGGTCCGCCAGGTCCCTCGCCTGGGTGCGGATCTCCGGCACGGCGGTGGTCTCCCAGAGGTCGCCCCGGCGCGGCGGGCCCAGGGTGAAGAGGTGCGGTGAGGGCTTGCCGCGCGCGTCCAGCAGCGCGCCGTCCCCGGCCGTGGACAGCCCCATGCCCAGCGAGTCCGCGCGGGCCTGCCCCGCCTCCAGCAGGCCGCGCAGCAGCGGCTGGCTGCGGGGGGAGAGGCTCGACTCCGGACCGGTGCAGTTGACGACGTGGCCCACGCGCAGCACCTGGGGCTCACGCTGACCCCGGGGGCGCAGGCGGACCGCCACCGCGTCCGGCTCCAGCTCGAAGCCGAGCACGCGGCCGGCGTGCAGCACCAGCCGCCCTTCGCGCCGCCAGAGGTCCAGCGTCTCGCCAATCTCCGGCGCCATGCGGTGGCGGTGCACCTCCCAGTGCGCGCGCAGGTGGCGCAGGAAGCGCTGGCGCTCCGCGGCCGTGAAGCGCTGCCACAGCGGCGTCGTCACCGGCCGCAGCGCATCCACCGCCGCGCGCCAGTCCGCGCCCGCGGCGACCTGCGCGTCGACCTCCTGGCGCATCGCGCGCAGCACGTCGCGGATGCGCAGCGTGCTGAAGGGCACCGCGCCCTCGTCCGGCGGGGACGCGGCGTTCGTGGCCGTCTCCGCGTCGCGACAGCGGTCCATCTCCCGGCGCACCGAGCGCAACAGTTCGCGGATCCGCAGCGGCTCCGCGGCGGCGGGCGCCTTCGCTCCGGACGCGCGGTGCACGTGCGGCAGCAGGCCATGCCGGGACAGCGCATGCACGGGGCCCCGGTGGCCGCGCTCGCCCAGCGACAGCACCGTGTCCACCATGGTGAGGCCCGCACCGATGAGCAGCACTGACTCCTCGGGCCCGATGCCCTCGAGCGCTCCGGAGGCCCACGGCGAGCGGTGGTAGCGGGGGCTCGCGTACAGGCCGCCGTCGGGGACGCGCAGGTCCGCGGGCAGCGCGTTGCCCAGCGCCAGCACCACGCCGCGCGCCTCCAGGCTCGCGCCGCTCGCGAGCGACAGCTTCACGCCGTCGGCCGTGTCCACCGCCGCCGTCACCTCGTCGCGCAGTGTCTGGAGCTGGACGCCCGGGGCCGCCCGCTCCGCCGCCTCCTGCAGCACCGACTCCAGGTACTGGCCATAGCGGCGGCGCTCCGCGAAGGCGGACGGGAGCGTGTCCGGCGCCGTGGCGCGCAGCCAGCGCAGGAAGTGCTCCGGGTCCTCCACCCATGCGCTCATGCGGCCTGCCGGCACGTTGAGCAGGTGGCGTGCGCTGGTGGTGGAGTAGGCAACCCCGCGTCCAACACGCTCCCCCCTCTCCACCAGGGTGACGCGCAGGGGCGAACGGGCGCCGCGCAAGAGACAGGCCGCCAGCAGCGTCCCGCTGGCACCCGCACCGATGATGATCACGTCCTGCCGGAAGTTCACCGCACGATTGTAGGGCCGGGCCCTGCGGATGCCATCCCTTCCAGGTACGAGCGCCCCGCACTCCTGCTCGTCAGCCGACGCCTGGATGGCCCCGGCGAAGCCTTGTGCCCACCGTGGGACGTGGGGGCGCCGCGGACCTACCGCGTCCCGGACACCCCGGGCACGGCGGAGGCAACGGGGACAGGCGCGGGTGCGAGCGCCCCGGGCAGCCGCTCCCCCATGCGCGTGAGGCCCTCTGCGTCGCGGGCCCGGGCATGCACGCGCGGGTAGTCCTCGAACGCGGTGCCCAGCCACCGGTCCAACACCACCGTGAAGAGGCCGTAGTGCCCCTGGTAGCGCGCGTGGTGCATCGCGTGGAACGTGGGCGTGAAGAAGACGCGGCCCACCCAGGACGTCACGAAGCGCCGGGGCAGCCACTCCGTGTTGCCGTGCCCCAGCGCGTTGAGGGCGTAGTTGGTCACCATGTACGCCAGGATTCCGACCTGCGTGCCCGGCATCAGGTGGAGCGCCGCGAAGTGCAGGCCCAGCCCGCCGCCCGTCAGCACCAGCCGCTCCACCACGGAGAACGACAGCGCGGTGAGGGGCTCCGTCACCTGCGCCACGTGGTGCTGCGCGTGGAAGCGGTAGAAGCGCGGCAGGTGCAGGAGCCGGTGCGTGACGTAGAACCAGACTTCAAAGCCCACGAACATCCACGCGTACGTCCCAAGCGCCGTGGACAGGCGGAACGGCGCCAGCAGGGGCCCAGTGTAGTAGCGCAGGCCGGTGATGAGCACCGCGTCCGTCAGCACCACGCCCGCCGCGGCCCACGCCTCGCTGCGCAGCTGCCCTTGGGCCCACTCCCGCCGGTACACCCGCAGGCGCTCCGCCGCCCGCGTGCGCCACGCGAGCCAGCCCAGGGCCACGGTCAGCAGCTTCACCGTCCCGGAGATGAGGAGGACCAGCAGGGCCAACATCGGCAGGGAGGGATTCCACGGCATGCCAGAGGCTCCTTCAGGTGCTCCGTCAGGTCCAGTCGGCCTGCGCGCGTGGGGACTGCATGAAGGCGCCCGCCACGGGCAGGCACACGCGGAAGATGCTGCCCTGACCGGGCGCGCTCTCCATCGTCAGCGTCCCGCCCAGCGAGGTGACGATGCCGTGGCACACCGCGAGCCCCAGCCCCGTGCCCACGCCCAGCGGCTTGGTGGTGAAGAAGGGGTCGAAGATGCGCTCGCGGTGCTCGGGCGCGATGCCGCAGCCGGTGTCGCGCACCTCCACCAGCACGTGCCCGGGCTCTCCGGGGCGGGCCACCACGCGCACCTCGTTGCCCTCCGCGTTGCCCGGCGGGATGGACTGCGCCGCGTTGAGCAGCAGGTTGAGGAACACCTGGCCCAGCCGTGAGCCGTTGCCCTGCACCGGCGGCACGCCGTCGCACTCCACGACCAGGCGCGCGCGGTGCCGCAGCTCGTGCATGGCCATCTTCGCCGCCGTGCGCACCACCGACGCCAGCTCCGCGGGGCCGCTGCCCACGTCCTCCGCGCGCGACAGCGTCTGCAGGTCGCGCACGATGAGCCGGATGCGCTCCGCGCCGTCGCGCGTCTCCGCCAGCGCCTCCAGGATCTCCTGCCGGTCCTGCTCCGACAGCCGCTCCTTCTGCTGCAGCTCCTGGTGGATGTACTCCAGGTTGCTCAGGATGAAGGCCAGCGGGTTGTTGATCTCATGGCCCACGCCCGCCGCGATGCGCCCCAGGGCGATGAGCCGGTCGGCGAAGAGCAGTTGGGCCTGCGTGGCGTGCAGCTGCTCCAGGCTGCTGGACAGCTTCGCGTTGGCCGACTCCAGCGCCGCGGTCCGCTCGCGCACCGTCTCTTCCAGCAGGCGGTTGTCCGCGTGGGGCGCGCCCCGTCCGGAACGCAGGCCCCCATGGATGCCGGAGCCGTGCCCGCCGTCGAGCCCGGAGAACGCCTCGCGCAGCGTGCCCCGCCGTCGCGTCAGCGCCGTCAACCGCTCGACTTTCGCTCGTAACGTCATCGCGGCCCGCTCCACCACCCGCGCCCGTCACCGCTCCTCGTCGCGGTGGCGCGAAGGGCATCCAACACCGCTCACCCCCGACGGGCAAGGTGCGCGGGGTCGCGCCGCTGTTGATTCGACAACGCTCGGTTCACGCCCTGTCACCGTTCCTTCCACGGCTCGGGCGCGCGGTGGACGGCGACGCACGCCCGGATGCTCGGGCACGGGCCTCCGGGGGAAGGCCGTGCGTGCCCGGTGCCTGGGGAAGGACTCAGGGGTGCATCAGGAGCAGGTGCCGCAGTCCGCCTTGCAGCTGTCCGCGGTGAGGCCGGTGCCGCAGTGCTCGGTGAACTGGCAGGTGCCGTCGCCGCAGCGGTACAGCTCCTGGGGCTGCACGCGCGTGGTGACGGCCGGGTACGTCTTCCCGTTGTACGTGCACTGCGTGAAGTAGGGCTGGCTGGGGTCCGCCTTGGTGCAGAACTGCGAGCAGCTGCCGAGGTTGGTGATGGGCGCGCAGGTGTCCGCCTTCAGCGTCAGGCCGCACGCGCGCGTGGTGCTCTCCGTCGAGGAGAAGTCGCGGTCCCGCGCCGCGAAGAGGCCGTCCGTCGTGAAGAGGTTGCCGAAGAAGCAGGCCTCACGCTCGCTGAACGTCGCCAATTCCTGCGTGGAGTAGGGCAGCGGCGCGCCCGCGGCGGTGCGGCCCAGCACCGACAGCGAGATGTGCAGGCCGAACTTGTTCGCGTGCGCCGCGAGGCACGCGCTCACCGCCTGCTGCTCCACCTCCGTCGCGGGCAGGCCCGACGCCCAGTTCGGCGCGAGCCCCAGGTTGCCCTGCCACGTGAAGCTCGCCCCCGTGGCGGCCTGCACGAAGGTGCGCGTCTGCCCGGCGGGCACCGCGCACTTCACGATGTACGCCATCAGCGTGGGCGCCGTGGCCGCGTTCGAGTTGAACCAGTCGTTGAAGCCGTTCGTGGACAGGCCATTCGTGGACAGGCCATTCGTGGACAGGCCGTTGGTGGAGAGGCCATTCGTGGACAGGCCATTCGTGGACAGGCCGTTGTCCGCCGACTGGGCCTGATCCACCGCGGCCCAGGCCGCCGCGTCCGGGGCGTCTTCCAACGCCGCGCCGCCGCAACCCGCCAGGGCCAGCAGGGCCCCCGTCAGCAACACCGCCCTCAGGGGTGGGAGTGAGGCACTCCGGTTCCACCACGTGCTGCATCCACTTCCAGGCTGAAAAGCAGGGGTGAGGCGCATTTGGGGGCTCCCGCTCAAGGGAAGTCGGACGACCGACCTCCAGAATGTCAGGTAGTCCCGGCATTCACCTAGAAAGGTGCCGGAACTGTCAGACAGGGGAATCCTGACGGATTCACGATCGGAAAGAAATACGTCGCCTTCAAAAAATTATGGTGTGGGTCCAATTATTACGCAAGCCGATGTCAGCCTTTGTAGGGATTGGGACCACAGAAAATGCGGGAGCGCGGAAGCGGGGGGAGGGGGAGGCACAGCGGGAAAGACGACTCAATGCGGGGGATGGCTCTCAAGTAGCAGCGAGGCGGGGCGAGTGACGGCGAAGCCACCCGGGTCTCTTACGTTCCAGGTTGCCACATGCGTCACCGGGCCGCCTACCACCTCGGCCTCGTCGGCCTCGCCGCGTGTCTCCGCCTCACCATGGTGGAGACAGAGGTGGACGTGGGCGTGGGCGGCTTCCGCCAACCGCTGGGCCTCCGCGTGCAACTCCCGCAGGGCCTTGAGCGTGGCGGCGGGCGCGGTGTCGGAGGAGAGGGGCCGCACGCCCAGGAGGGCGGTGCCGGTCTGGAGCGCCAGGAGGAAGCCGCGCGTGCGCAGGCCCTGCTCCAGCGTGTCCAGCACCACGGCGAGCGCGGCATAGGTGTTGTCGTCGTCCAGGTCGGTGGCGGGCAGCACCACCTCCGCGTGCACGGCGAGCACGTCGCGTGTCTGGCCTTCCACCTGGCCGGGCTCCTCGGCGGCCTCGCGCAGCGCGGTGAGGAAGGCGCTCACGCTGGGGTAGCGGCGGGAGGCGTCCTTGTCCAGGCAGCGCAGCACCACCGCGTCCATTCCGGGGGACACCGGCGCGCGGACGCTGGGGCGCGGCGGCGGGGCCTCCAGGTGCATCCGCTCCAACTCCAGCCGGTCCTCGGACTGGAACGGGTAGCGCCCCGTCAGCAGCTGGTGCAGGAGGACGCCCAGCGCGTACACGTCCGTGGGCGGCCCGATGCGGCCTCCGCGGAACTGTTCGGGCGCCATGGCGTGCGCGGTGCCCAGGCGCTGGCCGGCGGTGGTGAGCCCCTCCTGGCCGGGCTCCTGCTGGATGAGCTTCGCGATGCCGAAGTCGAGCAGCTTCAGCCGGGGCTTCTCCCCCTCCTCCACGACGAGGATGTTGCTGGACTTCAGGTCGCGGTGGACGACGCCCGCGCGGTGCGCCGCCTCCAGCGCGCCGCAGATGGGCTCCAGGTAGGCCAGGGCGCGCGACGCGGACAGCCGCCCGCGCTCCTGCACCACCTGGCTCAGGGTGCGCCCCGACAGGAGCTCCATGACGTAGTAGGGGCTGCCGTCCGGCATCAGGCCGAAGTCGTACACGTCCACGATGTTGGGGTGGTGGATCTGGTTCACCACGCGCGCCTCGCGCACGAAGCGCTGGAGCATCTCCCCCTGGTCGGCCAGGTGCGCGTGCAGCACCTTCACCGCGGCCAGCCGCCCCAGGATGCGGTGCTCTGCCTCATAGACGCTGCCGTGGCCGCCGGCGGCCAGCATCGACTTGAGAACGTATTCGCCCGCGAGCGTGCCGGGGCCGCGCTCGGAACGGATGGGTGTGTCGAGCGCCTTGTCCGTGGCGTTCGCGGCCGCGCGCGCCTGGATGCGGAAGGTGCTCTCGGAGTCCGCCGCCATGAATGGGCCCACCCTACCATCCACCGGGTGGGTCGCGGGGAAGCGCGCCCGGCTGCTCCCCTGCTTGCTCGTTTGCCCGTTCACCAGCAGTCAGCCCTCCCACCCTCCAGGTGGAAGGGACGTTCATTGGAGGCCGTTGGGGTATGGTTGCTTCCCGGGCCGAGGCTTCAGGCCCTCACGGAGCGCGGCGTCATGCACGACAGGCGGCGAGGATGTTGCCGGCCCGAGCGCAGGAGAACGCCGGGGGGCTGGCATACATGATGACGTTGTTGGACGAGCTCACGACCTGCGCGGGCCAGTCGGTGACGGCCCCGTCCTCGACCGGGGCGTGCCTCATCCTCATCAGCACCACGACGCCGGCGGCCATCGGCAAGGCGTACCGGCTGGAGCCGGGCGAGCACATCATCGGACGTGGCTCGGAGGCGGAGGTCCGCATCGACGACCACGGGGTGTCGCGCAAGCACGCGCGCATCCGCCGTGCCGCCGACGGCACCTGTCACGTCACCGACCTGGAATCCACCAACGGCACGTTCCTCAACGGCCTCCCGGTGTCCACCGCGGAGCTGCAGGAGGGCGACCGGCTCCAGGTGGGCACCGTCACGGTGTTCCGCTTCTCCCGGCGCGAGGTGCTGGAGCAGCGCGAGGAGCAGCTGCGCCAGGCGCTGTCCGCGGCGCGCGTGGGCATCTGGGATTGGAACGCGAAGAGCGGCCAGGTGACGTGGAGCGAGCACGTGGACCGGCTCCTGGGGCTCGCGGTGGGCAAGCTGTCCGGCCGCGCCATGGACCTGGAGGAGGTGGTGCACCCGGCGGACCTGCCCAGGCTTCGCGCGGGGCTGGCGACGGCGCTCCAGCAGCGGTCGCAGGTGGACGTGGAGTACCGCATCGAGCCCGCGGGCAGCGGCTACCGCTGGATTTCCTGCAAGGGCGACGTGCTGCTCGACGCGGCGGGGCAGCCCGCGCGGGTGACGGGCACGGTGATGGACATCACCGCGCGCAAGCAGGCGGAGCAGGAGCTGCACCGGCAGGCGCTCATCTTCGAGAGCATCTCCGACGGCGTCGTCATCACGGACCTCGCGGGCGGCGTCATCGACTGGAACACCAGCGCGGAGCGGATGTTCGGCCGCAGCCGCAAGGAGGCCATGGGGCAGACGCTCTTCAGCGTGCTGCACCCGGGTGAGCCGGACCGGCTGACGGGCGCCATCCTCACCGCGCTGGAGGTGCACGGGCGCTGGTCCGGAGAGCTGGAGTTCCGGCGCGACGACGGCATGGCGTGCGTCTGCGAGTCGGTGGTGGTGCCGCTGCGCGACGCCGAGGGGCGCATCATCGCCAACATCATGGTGCACCGCGACCTGTCCGAGCGCCGGCAGCTCCAGGCGCGGCTGGTGGTGGCGGACCGGCTCGCGAGCGTGGGCACGCTGGGCGCGGGCGTGGCGCATGAGATCAACAACCCGCTGGCCTACATGCTGGTGAACCTGCACCTCATCCGCGAGGGGCTGGACAAGCTGGAGACGCAAGGCGCGCCCGCGGAGCCAGTGGCCGCCATCCAGCAGCTCGTGCGCGAGACGACCGAGGGCGCCGAGCGCATCGCCACCATCGTGCGGGACCTGAAGGTCTTCGCGCGCGGCGAGCAGGAGTCGCGGCCGATGCCGGTGGACGTGCGCCGTTCGGTGGAGCTGGCGTGCAAGATGGCGGACAACGTCATCCGTCACCGCGCGCGGCTTGTGACCGAATTTGAACCGGTGCCCGCGGTGGAGGCGAGCGAGGCGCGGCTGTGCCAGGTGTTCCTGAACCTGCTGCTCAACGCGGCGCAGGCGATTCCGGAGGACCCCACCTCCGTCACGGAGCATGAAATTCGCGCCATCATCCGTCAGGGCGAGCCCGGCCGGGTGGTGGTGGAGGTGCGCGACACCGGCGTGGGCATGACGCCCGAGGTGCTGGGGCGCATCTTCGACCCGTTCTTCACCACCAAGGCGGTGGGGGTGGGCACGGGGC
>NZ_RAWA01000029.1 GCF_003611675.1 Corallococcus sp. CA053C | reverse complement strand
GGGACGAAGCGCTCGGCGGTGAGGGCGGGGCGGCCCAGGTAGCCGTGCGACAGGGGCACGCCACCCAGGTGCAGCTCGCCCGGGACGCCGATGGGGACCGGGCGCAGCGCGGCGTCCAGCACGTAGGCCTGGGCGTTGGCGACCGGCCGGCCGATGGACAGCGGGGTGCTGGCCTCGTCGTCCGTGATGGGCGCCCAGGTGGCGTCGATGGTCGTCTCCGTGGGGCCGTAGGCGTTGACGAGTCGCACCGCCGGCAGCACCGCGCGCAGTCGAGTGGCCAGGTCCGGCGTCAGGGCCTCGCCGCCGCAGAAGAGCCAGCGCAGGTGCGTGGCCTTCGCGAAGGCGGGCTCCGTCACCAGGAAGCGCAGCACGGTGGGCACGGCCTGGAGGACGGTGATGCGCTGCTTCGACAGCGTGTCCGCCAGCAGCGAGGCGTCACGTTGGGCTTCGGGAGGCGCGAGCACCAGCGTGGCGCCGGACAGCAGCGTGGAGAAGATCTCCGCGGCGGAGGCGTCGAACCCGAGCGCCGCGAGCTGGAGCTGACGGTCGCCTGCGCCCAAGCCGAAGGTGGTGCCCATCCACGTCGCGTGGTTCGCCAGCGAGCGGTGGGAGATGAGCGCTCCCTTGGGCTGCCCGGTGCTGCCAGACGTGTAGAGGACGTAGGCGGGCAGCTCCACGGGCACGTTCGGGAGCAGGGCTCCGGTGGTCGTGGGCTCGAAGGCGGCATCCACTTCGACGATGCGGCCCTGGAAGGCGGGCAGCGTGTGGCGCAGCCGCTGCTCGGTGAGGAGCACCGTGACGGCGGCGTCCTCCAGTTGGAACGCGATCCGCTCCGCTGGCGCGGTGACATCGAGCGGCACGTACGTCGCGCCTGCCTTGAGCGTGCCCAGCAGCGCCACGGGCAGGGCGTGCGAGCGTTCCAGGCACAGCGCCACCCGTGCTCCGGTGGAGACACCCCGTGCACGCAGGTGATGGGCGAGCGCATCGGCGCGGGCGTCCAGCTCCTGGTAGGTGACCGTCTGTCCGTCGTGCTCCACGGCCACGGCGCCGGGGGTCGCCCGGGCCTGGGCCTCGAACAGCGCGTGCACCGGTGTGTCGCTCGGGAAGTCGGCGCGCGAACGGGTCCACTCTCCGATCACCTGCTGCCGCTCCGCTTCCGTGAGGAGCGCCAGGTCGGACAGGCGACGCTCCGGGTGCGCGGCGGCGTCCTCCAGGAGCACGCGCAGGTGTTCGATGAGGCGTTCGACCGTGGCCCGGTCGTAGAGGTCGGTGCGGTACTCCACGCCGCCCTCAAGCCCTTCAGGCTTCTCGTTGAGCGTGAGGGAGAGGTCGAACATGGCGGTGCCCGCGTCCACCGGCTGCGGCTCGATGCGCATGCCGGGCAGCGACAGCTCCGCGGTCGGTGTGTTGAGCATCACCAGCGACACCTGGAAGAACGGCGTGCGTTCGGCCTGACGCTTCGGCTGGAGGACCTCCACCAACTTCTCGAACGGCACCTCCTGGTGGTCGTAGGCATCCAGCGTGACGCGCTTCACCCGGCCCAGCAGCTCGCGGAAGGTGGGGTTGCCGTCCAGCCGCGTGCGCATCACCAGCGTGTTGACGAAGAACCCGATGAGGCCTTCGGTCTCCTCGCGTGTGCGGCCTGCGATGGGGGTGCCCACGCTGACGTCGTCTTGATCCGCCCAGCGGGAGAGCACGGCCTGGAAGCCCGCGAGCAGGCCCATGAACAGCGTGGCCCCTTCGCGCTGGCACAGCGCCGTCAGGTCCTGCGCCAGCTTCCGGGGCAGCATCAGGTGGAAGCTCGCGCCCGGCTGGCGTGAGTCCGCGGTGCGCGGCCGGTCCGTGGGCAGCTCCAGCGCGGAGGGGGCTCCGGCAAGCTGGTGACGCCAGTAATCCAGCTGCGCCTTCAGCACGTCCCCCTGGAGCCATTCGCGCTGCCAGACGGCGTAGTCCGCGTACTGGACGGGCAGCGGTGGCAGCGTCAGGGGCTGGCCGGTGATGGAGGCGGCGTAACGCGCGACCATCTCCCGGATGAGCACGGCGATGGACCAGCCGTCGGAGACGATGTGGTGCATCGTCACGAGCAGCAGGTGCTCGCGCTCCGACAACCAGAGCAGGCGTGCCCGCAGCAGCGGACCCCGGGCGAGGTCGAAGGGCTGACGGGCCTCTTCCTGGGCGAGGCGCTCGGCGGTTTGTTCGCGCGTCTCCACGGCCAGCGCTCTCAGGTCCTGCACGGTCAGGGGGAAGGGCGCCTTGGGCGCGATGACCTGGACGGGCGTGCCCGCGTGGGTGGCGAACGTGGTGCGCAGGGATTCGTGGCGACGCACCAGCTCCGTGAAGGCCCGCTCCAGGGCCGCCACGTCCAGCGCGCCGTGCAGCCGCAGCGCGACCGGCATGTTGTAGATGGGCAGGCCCGGTTGGTACTGGTCCAGGAACCACAGCCGCTGCTGCGCGAACGACAGCGGCAGGTCTCCCTGTCGCGGTACGGGACGCAGCGGAGGAGCCTGGAGCCGGACCGCGCGAGCGAGGGCGGCATCCAGCAGCGCCGCCTGGGCCTCCAGCGTGCGCGCTTCGAAGAGGTCCTGCAGCCGGGGCTCCACCGCGAACGTGGCGCGGATCCGCGACAACAACTGCGTCGCGAGCAGCGAGTGTCCGCCACGGTCGAAGAAGTCGTCGTGCGCGCCCGTGCCCTTCGTTCCCAGCAGCTCGTTCCACAGCGTGGCGAGCCGGGCTTCCGTGTCCGTGCGCGACTGGAGGCTCGCGTCGTTCGCACCGACGGTCTCCGGTGCGGGCAGCGCGCGGCGGTCCACCTTGCCGTTGCGCGTGACGGGCAGCGAGGCCCGCATGACGATGGCGGAGGGCACCAGGTATTCGGGCAGCCGTTCGCGCAGCCAGGTCTTCAGGGCCTGGGCGTCCAGCAGCGGCGCTGTCGAAGCGGCTCCGGCGCGGGGCACGACGTAGGCCACCAGGGCGCGTCCTCCCGGCATGTCGTCGCGCGCCAGCACCACCGCCTCGCGCACCGAGGAGTGCGCGAGGAGCACGTTCTCGATTTCGCCTGGCTCCACGCGGAAGCCGCGCAGCTTCACCTGGGTGTCGCGGCGGCCGAGGAACTGGAGCGTCCCGTCCGCCTTCCAGCGGACCTGATCTCCGGAGCGGTACATCCGAGCTCCCGGCACGGTGCTGAACGGATCCGCCAGGAACCGCTCCGCGGTGAGCGCGGGCTGCTGGAGGTAGCCCCAGGCGAGCCCGTCTCCGGACACGTACAGCTCTCCGGGTACGCCTGTCGGCACGGGCCGCAGGGACGCATCGAGCACGTACACGCGCGTGTTGGCGAGCGGCCGGCCGATGGACACCGGAGTCTCCACCGCGCTCGCGTCGGTCATGACGTGGCAGGTGGTGAAGGTGGTGCCCTCGGTGGGGCCGTACCCGTTCACCAGCCGGCCCGCACGGGCCACGTGCTCACGCACCCGCGTGGGTGACAGCACGTCGCCCCCGGCGAGCACCTGCCGCACACGGGCCAGGGCTTCCGGCTGCGTGGCCACCATCTGCTCGAACAGCGCGGACGTCAGCCACAGCGTGGTGACGTGGTGCGCGTCCAACGCGCGGCCCAGCGCCTCCAGCGACATCGCCCCCGGATCCGCGAGCACCAACCTGCCGCCGTGCAGCAGGCAGCCCCACAGCTCGAACGTCGAAGCGTCGAAGGCGAGCGGGGCCAGTTGCAGGAAGACCTCGTCGGGGCCGAGCCGCGCGAAGTCCGTCCCCATCACCAGCCGGACGATGGCCCGGTGCGGGACGCAGACGCCCTTGGGCCGGCCCGTGGTGCCGGAGGTGTAGAGGACGTAGGCCAGCGCATCGCCGCCCGGCGCGGGCTCCGGCGCCGTGTCCGGCTCCGCGTCGAGGCGTGTCGCCTCCGTGTCGAGTACCAGCGGCCAGGGCGCGGTGCTGGGCAGGTGCTGCTGCATCGCCGTGGAGGTGATGACCCGCACCGCGCCGGTGTCCTCCAGGAAGAAGGACTGCCGCTCCAGGGGCGCCTCGGGGTCGAGCGGGACGTAGGCCGCTCCTGCCTTGAGGATGCCGAGCACGGCCACCATCAGCTCCAGCGAGCGCTCCAGGCACACGGCCACCCGCGCGCCCGGCTTCACGCCGCTCTTGCGCAGGTGCCACGCGAGCTGGTTCGCCCGGCGGTCCAGCGCCGCGTAGGTGAGCGTGCGTCCCTGGAACTCCACCGCCACCGCGTCTGGCGTGCGCGCGGCCTGGGCTTCGAACAACGCCTGCACGGCCGTGTCACGCGGGTACGGCACGGTGGTCGCGTTCCACTCCACCAGCACGCGGTGCCGTTCGGCGTCGGAGAGCAGCGACAGCGTGGACAGGCGCCGCGCGGGCTGCGCCACCGCCGCCTCCAGCAGCAGGCGCAGGTGCTCCATCAGCCGGGTGACGGTCTCCGCGTCGTAGAGGTCCGTCCGGTATTCCAGCGCGCCGTGCAGACCCGTGGGCGCTTCGGACAAGGTGAGCGACAGGTCGAAGCGGGACGTGCCGGTTCCCGTCTCCATCGGTTGGAAGGTGACGCCGGGCAGCGCCAGCGCGGCGGTGGGCGCGTTCTGGAGCGTGAGGGCCACCTGGAAGAACGGCGGTACGCCGCGCAGCCGGGGCGGCTGGAGGACCTCCACCAGCTTCTCGAAGGGCACGTCCTGGTGCGCGTAGGCGCCCAGCGTGACGTCCTTCACCCGGCCCAGCAGCTCGCGGAAGGTGGGGTCGCCCTCCAGCCGCGTGCGCATCACCAGCGTGTTGATGAAGAAGCCGATGATGCCTTCGGTCTCCGCCTGCGTGCGGCCCGCGATGGGCGCTCCCATGCAGACGTCATCCTGCCCGGCGTGACGCGCGAGCACGGCCTGGAGGGCCGCGAGCAGGCCCATGAACAGCGTGGCCCCTTCGCGCTGACACAGGGCCAGCAGGTCCCTCGTCAGCTTCGGGGACAGCACCACCGGCAGCGACGCACCGGGCTGGTTCGTGTCCGCGGTCCTCGGCCGGTCCGTGGGCAGCTCGGAGATCGGCGGTGCGTCTTCCAGCTGGCCGCGCCAGTACGCGAGCTGTTCCTCCAGGACCTCGCCCTGGAGTCCGTCGCGCTGCCACGTCGCGTAGTCCGCGTATTGAAGGGGCAGCTCCGGCAGGGGCGACGGGCGCCCGGCGACGAGGGCCTCGTAGAGCGCCCCCATCTCCCGGATGAGCACGGCCATGGACCAGCCGTCGGAGACGATGTGGTGCATCGTCACGAGCAGCAGGTGCTCGCGCTCACCGAGGCGCAGGATGCCGGCGCGCAGCAGTGGCCCCTGGGCCAGGTTGAACGGGGCGCGGGCCTCCTCGTGGATCCGCTTTCGCGTCTCCTCCTCGCGGCGGTTCGCGTCCAGCGAGCGCAGGTCCTCCACCGCCAACGGGAACGCCGTGGCGGGACCGATGATCTGCACGGGCCGACCGTCGCGAGCGCGGAACGTGGTGCGCAGCGACTGGTGCCGGCGCACGAGCTCCGTGAAGGCCTGCTGGAGCGCGGACGCGTTCAACAGGCCTTCCACGCGCAGCGCGGCGGGCATGTTGTAGAGCGGGAGGTTCGGCTGGAGCTGATCCAGGAACCACAGCCGCTGCTGCGCGAAGGACACCGGCGCCTCGATGGCGCGCGGCGCGATGGTCGAGGACGGGCCCCGGCGCGTCGTCGTGGTCAGGCGCCCCTGGAGTCGCAGGGCCAGCCCCTCCACGGTGGGCGATTCGAACAGCTCGCGCAGCGGCACCTCCAGCCGCAGGGCCGTGCGCAGGCGCGACGTCACCTGCGTGGCCAGCAGCGAGTGGCCGCCCAGGGCGAAGAAGTTGTCCGTCACGCCCAGGCGCGGCACTCCGAGCACCTGCGCGAACACGTCCGCCAGCGTCTGCTCCAGCGGCGTGCGCGGCGCGATGAAGGGCGCGTCACCCCGCAGGCTGTCCGCGTCCGGCGCGGGCAACATGCGGCGGGCAAGCTTGCCGCTGGGCGTGAGGGGCAGGGCCTCCAGGCGCAGCAGCGCGGAGGGTACCAGGTACTCCGGCAGGCGGCTCGCGAGCACCTGTCGCAGGGCCTGCGGATCCCACGCCGCGTCGGCGGGGAGGACCACGTAGCCCACGAGGCGCTTGTCGCCCGCCACGTCCTCGCGCACCACGGCGGCCGCGTCGCGCACGCCGGGCAGGCCGCGCAGGACTGCCTCCACCTCTCCAGGCTCCACGCGGAAGCCGCGCACCTTGGCTTGATGGTCGACGCGGCCCAGGAAGTCGAGCGTGCCGTCCACGCGCCAACGCGCGCGGTCGCCCGTGCGGTACAGCCTCGCGCCCGGGACGGAGGAGAACGGATCCGGCATCAGCTTCTCGGCCGTCAGCTCCGGACGTCCGTGGTAGCCGGGCGTCACCTGGACACCGCCGATGAGCAGCTCTCCCTGCACGCCCACCGGGCAGGGCTGGCCGCTCGCGTCCAAGACGTACAGCTGCATGTCCGGCAGCGGGGCTCCGATGGACGGCAGCCGCTCCCACGAGGACGGCGCCCCGGGCAGGCGGTGCGCGCTGACGGCGTGCGTCTCCGTGGGGCCGTACTGGTTCTCCAACACGCAGCCCGGCAGGCGCTCGAAGAAGGACACCAGCGCGGGTGTCACCTGCAACTGCTCACCGGCCGTCACGACTTCGCGCAAACGCTCCGGCAGCGGGGCGCCGTGCTCCACGGCATCCGCGAGGGACTGTAGCGCGACGAAGGGGAGGAACAGCCGCTCCACGCCCTCGGTCGCCATGAGGCGCAGGAGCGCGGGCATGTCCCGGCGCACCGCGGCCGTGGGCACCACCAGCGTGCCGCCCGCGCTCCAGGTGGACAGCATCTCCTGGAAGGACACATCGAAGCTCAGCGACGCGAACTGCAACGTGGTGGCGTCGGCCTTCACCGAGCGCTGGCACTGCCACGCCAGCAGGTGCGACAGCGCGTGGTGCGACATCGCCACGCCCTTGGGCCGCCCGGTGCTGCCCGACGTGTAGATGAGGTAGCAGGGCGACTCCTCCTGCACGTCCACCGCGGGGGCGTGCGTCGGCAGGAGCGACAGCGCGCGGGCCTCCGCGTCCAGCAGCACCACGGCGACGCCCGGATCCTTCGGCAGCGTGGCGTCCAGGTGCGCCTGCGTCAGCACCGCGCGGATGCCGGCGTCCTCGCGCATCAGGGCCAGCCGTTCGGCGGGGTAGGTGGGGTCGAGCGGCACGTAGGCCGCGCCCGCCTTGAGGATGCCGAGCACGCCCACCGTCATCTCCAGCGAGCGCTCCACGCACAGCCCCACGCGGTCCCCGGTGCGCACGCCCAGTTCGCGCAGCCGGTGGGCAAGCTGATTGGCCTGCTGCTCCAGCTGCGCATACGTGAGGCGCTGGCCTTCGAACGTCACCGCCACGGCGTCCGGCGTGCGTGCGGCCTGGGCCTCGACGCGACCGTGGACCGTCGTGGACACGGGGAGGCCAGGGCGGGTGTTCCAGTCCACCAAGACCTGGTGCCGCTCCGCCCGCGACAGGAGCGACAGCGTGGACAGGCGCTGCTCGGGGTGCGCGACCGCGTCCTTCAAGAGCGCGTGCAGGTGGGCGACGAGCCGTTCCGCGGTGGCCGCTTCGTACAGGTCGGTGCGGTACTCCAGCGCGCCTCGGATGCCCTGGGGCGTCTCGCTCAGCGTGAAGGTGAAGTCGAACTTCGCGGTGCCGCTGTCCAGCTCCAGGAGCTTCAGCTGGAGCCCCGGCACGGTGAGCTCCGCCGAGGGCGTGTTGAGCATCACCAGCGCCACCTGGAAGAACGGCGTGCGCTCCGGCATGCGCGGAGGCTGGAGCGCTTCCACCAGCTTCTCGAAGGGCACTTCCTGATGCGCGAACGCGCCCAGGGTGACGTCCTTCACCCGGCCCAGCAGCTCACGGAAGGTGGGGTCGCCCTCCAGCCGCGTGCGCATCACCAGCGTGTTGACGAAGAAGCCGACCAGTCCCTCCATCTCCGCCTGGGTGCGGCCCGCGACGGGCGCTCCCACGCAGATGTCATCCTGGCCCGAGTAGCGCGCGAGCAACGCCTGCAATCCCGCGAGCAGGCCCATGAACAACGTGGCGCCTTCACGCTGGCAGAGCGTGCGCAGCGACTGCACCAGCTCACGCGGCAGCTCCATCTCCAGCCACGTGCCAGGGCTCTGGGTGTCCGCCGTGCGTGGGTGGTCCGTGGGGAACTCCAGCGCGGGCGGCGCGTCCTCCAGTTGCTTGCGCCAGTAGTCGACCTGCGCGTCCAGCACGTCGCCGCGCAGCCACTCGCGCTGCCACGCCGAGTAGTCCGCGTACTGGATGGGCAGCTCCGGCAGCGGCGAGGGCTTGCCGGTGAGGCGCGCCTCGTACAGCGCGACCATCTCGTGGATCAGCACGGCGATGGACCAGCCGTCGGAGATGATGTGGTGCATCGTCACGAGCAGCAGGTGCTCGCGCTCCGACAGCCGCAACAGGCGCGTGCGCAGCAGCGGCCCCCGGGACAGGTCGAAGGGCTGACGCGCTTCCTCGCGCGCCCGTTGCCCCGCCTCGTCCTCGCGTTCGGCGAGCGGCAGGTGCTCCAGCGAGTCCACCGGCAGGGGCCAGGGCGCGGACGGCGCGAACACCTGCACGGCGGTGCCGTCGAGCACCTGGAACGTGGTGCGCAACACCTGGTGCCGGCGCACCAGCTCCGTGAAGGCGTCGGTGAGCGCGGCGACGTTCAATTCGCCTTCGAGGCTCAGCGCGGCGGGCATGTTGTAGAGCGCGCTGCCGGGTTGGTACTGATCCAGGAACCACAGGCGCTGCTGCGCGAAGGACAGCTCCGCGGACGTGACGCCGGGCCGCGCGGTGATGGCGGGAGGCCGTGGCGCGCGGTCCGCTTCAGGCACGCGGCCCTCGATGCGGCGGGCGAGCGCCTCCACCGTGGGGGCGTCGAACACCTCGCGCAGCCGCACCTCCACGCCCAGGCCGGTGCGCAGGCGCGACGTCACCTGCGTGGCCAGCAGCGAGTGGCCGCCCAGGTCGAAGAAGCTGTCGGTGACGCCGACGTGTGGCAGCCCCAACACCTGTGCGAACACCTCCGCCAGCGTCTCCTCCAGCTTCGTTCGCGGGGTGATGAGGGGCGCGGCGCCTCGCAGGCTGTCCACGTCCGGCGCGGGCAGCAGGCGCCGTACCAGCTTGCCCGTGGGCATCACCGGCAGCGCGTCCAGCCGCATGAGCGCGGTGGGCAGCATGTACTCCGGCAGGCGCCGGCCCAGGGCCTGACGCAGGGCCTCCGGCTCCCACGCGGTGTCCGGCTGGAGCACCACGTAGCCGATAAGCCGCTTGTCGCCCGGAATGTCCTCGCGCACGAGCGCCGCCGCGGCGCGCACGCCCGGGATGTCGCGCAGGGCCGCTTCCACCTCTCCCAGCTCGATGCGGAAGCCGCGCACCTTCACCTGGCCGTCGAGCCGTCCGAAGAACTCGATGGCGCCGTCCGCGCGCCAGCGGGCACGGTCTCCGGTGCGGTACACGCGGGCCCCGGGTTCGCCGGACAGCGCGTCGGGGATGAACTTCTCCGCCGTGAGCTCCGGACGCGCGTGGTAGCCGAGCGCCACCTGGCCGCCGCCGACGAGCACCTCGCCGGGCACCCCGACGGGGCAGGGACGGCCCTGCGGATCCACGATGAACAGCCGCGTGCCGGGTACGGGCATCCCCACCGGGGGCAGGCGCTCCCAGGTGTGCGGGAGGCCGCGCAGCCGGTAGGCGCTGACGACGTGCGCTTCGGACGGGCCGTACTGGTTCTCCAGGACGCTCGCGGGCAGCCGCTCGAAGAGGGCCACGAGCGCGGGCGTCACCTGGAGTTGCTCACCGGCTGTCACCACCTCCACCAGCCGCTCCGGCACCGGCGAGCCGTGGGCCACCGCGTCCGCCATCGTCTGGAGCGCGATGAACGGGAGGAACAGCCGCTCCACGCCGTGGCGGGCCATGAAGTGGAGGAGCGCGGGCATGTCCTGGCGCACCTCGGACGTGGGCACCACGACGGAGGAGCCCACGGACCAGGACGTGAACATCTCCTGGTACGAGATGTCGAAGTTCAGCGACGCGAACTGCAACGTGATGGCGTCTGCCTTGGGCGAGCGCTGACGCGTCCACGCCACCACCCAGGACAGCGTGCGGTGCGCCACCGCGATGCCCTTGGGACGGCCCGTGCTGCCGGACGTGTAGATGATGTAGCAGAGTGAATCCGGCCACACCGCGCGCGGCGGTGCGTGGGACGGCAGGGCCGCGAAGGTCGCCTCTTCCGTGTCCACGCACACCACGCGCGCGTCTGTCGGCGGCAGCAGCGGGACGAGCCGGGCCTGCGTGAGCACGACGTTCGCGCCCGCGTCCTCCAACATGAAGGCCAGTCGTTCGGCGGGATAGGCCGGATCCATGGGGACGAAGGCCGCGCCGGACTTGAGGACGCCCAGTACGCTCACCACCATCTCCAGCGAGCGCTCCAGGCACAGCGCGAGCCGGTCTCCGGGGCGCACGCCGCTGTTCAGCAGGTGCCATGCGAGCTGGTTCGAGCGGCGCTCCAGCTCCGCGTACGTGAGGGCCTGGCCTTCGAAGAGAGCAGCGACCGCTTCGGGCGTGCGACGGGCCTGGGCCTCGAAGGACTCGTGCACCAGCGGTTCGGTGGGACCTTCGAACGGGGTGGTGCTCCAGTCCACGAGGACGCGCTGGCGTTCGGTGTCGGAGAGGAGGGTGAGCTCGGACAGGCGGCGGTCGGGGTGCGCGACCGCGTCCTCCAGCAGCACGCGCAGGTGCTCCATCATCCGCGTGGCGGTGGAGGCCTCGAAGAGGTCGCTGCGGTACTCGAAGGCGGCGTGGAGCCCGCGCGGCGTCTCGGTGAAGACGAGGGTGAAGTCGAACTTGGACGTGCCGCTGTCCACGTCCACCGGGCGGAAGGTGAGGCCCGGGCCCGTGAGTTCGGCCGACGGCGTGTTGAGCAGCACCAGCGTCACCTGGAAGAAGGGCGTGTGGCCCGCCTGCCGGGGCGGCTGGAGCGCTTCCACCAGCTTCTCGAACGGCACGTCCTGGTGCGCGTAGGCGCCCAGTGTGACGTCCTTCACGCGGCGCAGCAGCTCCAGGAAGGTGGGGTCGCCATCGAGCTGCGTGCGCAGCACCATCGTGTTGACGAAGAAGCCGATGAGGCCTTCGGTCTGCGGCTGGTTGCGGCCGGCGATGGGGGCGCCGACGCAGATGTCGTCCTGGCCCGTGTAGCGGGACAGCAGCGCCTGGAGGCCCGCGAGCAGGCCCATGAAGAGGGTGCCCTTCTCACGGCGGCACAGCGCGCGCAGGCCCTGCATCAGCGCGTGCGGGAACACCACCCGGTGCGTGGCGCCGGGGTTGCTGGTGTCCGCGGTGCGCGGATGGTCGGTGAGCAGCTCCAGCGCGGGCGGCGCGCCGTCCAGTTGCTTGCGCCAGTACGCGAGCTGCTTGTCCAGCAGTGCGCCCTGGAGCCAGTCGCGCTGCCACACGGCGTAGTCGGCGTACTGGATGGGCAGCTCCGGCAGCGGCGAGGGCCGGCCGGAGGTGAAGGCTTCATAGAGGGTGACGGCTTCGCGGATGAGCACGCCGATGGACCAGCCGTCGGAGACGATGTGGTGCATCGTGACGAGCAGCAGGTGCTCACGCTCAGCGAGGCGCAGGAGGCGCGTGCGCAGGAGCGGTCCGCGCGACAGGTCGAACGGGGCGCGGGCTTCCTCGCGGGCGCGGAGGAGGGCTTCGGCTTCGCTCTCCCCATTGGGCCAGTCACGCAGGTCCTCGACTTCGAGGGTGGAGGCCGCGGTGGGGGCGATGACCTGGATGGGTTCGCCGTCGCGGACCTCGAAGGCGGTGTGCAGGGCTTCGTGGCGGTGCATCACCTCCGCGAAGGCGCGGCCCAGCGCGGCCACGTCCAGCGTGCCCTCCAGGCGCATCGCGGACGGGATGTTGTAGAGCGCACTGCCGGGTTCGTACTGATCCAGGAACCACAGTCGCTGCTGCGCGAAGGACAACGGCAGGAGCCCCGTGCGTGGCACCCGCTGGATGGCCTGGGTGCCGGAGGAGGCTTTCGCGGGTCGGGCAGTGGCGCCCGGCGGCGGCGTGGAGGCTCCCGGGAGCGTTGAGGCAGGGGCGGAGGCGCCCGGCAGTGTTGCAGCGCGTGTCGTGGCACTCGGCAGCGTCGAGGTCGAGGCAGAGGCACCCGGCGATGTTGCAGCGCGCGTGGCGGCACCCGGCAACGTCGACGTGCGTGCAATCGCACCGGGCAGGCTCGCGGAAGTCGTTGCGTCGGCCTTCGGTGCCGTTCCCGGTCGGGCCGTCGCGCCCGGCAGCGTTGTCGAGGGCCGATGCGGTGCACGCCGGGCAGGCGTGATCAGCTCCACTTCGCCATCCGCGCGATAGCGGGCCTGCGTGCCGGTGCCGTACAGCCTTGCACCCGTGCCTTCCGGCGAAGCCGGCAGACGCGCGTGGGTCAGCTCCGGCGCCTTCCAGAAGCCGAGCGGCACGGCATCCCCACCCAGGAACAGCTCACCCACCACGCCCACCGGCGCGCGGCGGCCGGCGGCATCCAGCACGAAGCGCGCCCCCTGTGTCGTGGCTTCGCCTGCGCCGGGCAGCAGCGACACGGGTGACACGATCCGCGCGGAGGTGGCGCGCTGGAGCGCACGGGCCAGGTCTGACGACAGGCCCTCCGCATCATCCAGCACCAGCGTGCGCACCGGGCCCAGCACACTCACCGCATCCGGAAGCTCCGCGAGCGTCCGCGCGAGCGCGAAGGAGCCGCGCAGGTGGACCGGCGGGCTCGTGCGCAGCAGCCGCGCGAGCATCCCGGCGCTGTCGACCTCGACGGGCACGGAGTCCGTGCGAGGCGCGGTGTGCTCCTGGCTCTGGCGGCGCAGCACATCCAGGTGCCGCAGGCCTTCCAACGTGATGTCGGGAGCGATGCCGAAGTCGATGAGGCACGCCACCTCGTCCACATCGGCCTGACGCAGTTGCTCCACGCGGGCCGCGAGCGACTCCGGCGTGCCGAACAGGCCACCCGCCTCCAGGTAGCGCGACACACCCTGCTCCAGGAGGACGTCCAGGTCCTGGGGCGTGAGAGAGCGCACATCGAAGCCCGGGCCCTGACTGGCGACGAGCCCGTTCACCAGCTCCACGGAGCTGCGGAAGTAGCGCAGCAGCGGCTCGCGCGCCTGTCGCTTCACGTCCTCGCGGCTGGAGGACACGAAGGTGTGGAGCATGAGCACGACATGGCCACGTCCG
Organism: Corallococcus sp. CA053C; assembly: GCF_003611675.1. Classification (GTDB taxonomy): domain Bacteria; phylum Myxococcota; class Myxococcia; order Myxococcales; family Myxococcaceae; genus Corallococcus. Next base: position 34,052 of record NZ_RAWA01000029.1, on the reverse strand, counting down.
GGGTGGCCCGCCTTGCGCCGCGCTTCACGGTAGAGCGCGACCTTGCGCTCCAGCTCCACGAAGTCCTGGCCCAGCCCCAGCACGTTGGTGAGCAGGCCCGCGCCCAGCTCGCCCGCGAGCCGGAAGGTCTCCGGGTTGAACGCGGCGGTGATCCACAGGGGCAGCTCCGCCTGCACGGGCCTGGGGCGGATGGCGACGTCCACCTCCACGCCCGCGCCGTTGGTGCGGCGCACGGTGCCACCCCTCCACAGCGTGCGCACCTCCTCCACACCGCGCCGCACGGCTTCCGGACGCTGGTGGAAGTTCCCCGGAGCGAAGACGAAATCATTCGCGTTCCAGCCCGTGGCGAACGACACGCCCGCACGACCGTTGGAGAGGTTGTCGATGACGGACCACTCCTCCGCGACGCGCAGCGGATCATGCAGCGGAAGCACGACGCTGCCCGCGCGGATGGACACCCGCTCGGTGACCATGGCCAGCGCGGCGCTGGTGGCGGTGGGGCTGGGGTAGGGCCCGCCGAAGTCGTGGAAGTGGCGCTCGGGCGTCCAGATGGCGCTGAAGCCGTGGGCGTCCGCGAACTTCGCGCCGTCGATGAGCAGCTGGTACTTCTTCCGTCCCGAGCCCTCCGCGTCCGTGGCGAAGTAGAAGAGGCTGAAGTCCAGGGGCCGCTTCGCGGTGGAGGTGGAGACCTCCCTGAGCGCGGCGCGCGTCGGCAGTACCACCGGGAGCCCCCGGGCCAGGGCCCAGAGCGTCTCCAGGTCCGCCGGATCCGAACCCGCGTCCGACGTGCTCAGCCACAGCTCCCCAGCCCGAGCCTCCACGCGAGCATCCAGCGCGGAGAGTCTGTGCACGAGGTTGCGATGGCTCAACATCACGCGGGGACGCGAAGCGTCGGTGCCTTCCCGTGCAAGGCACGCGAGGCCGTCCACGTCCACCGGGGGAACCGGGGTCGAGCCGGAGGCTGCGCCCCCTTCCGTGAGGGAACCCGTGCCATCAAGCCGGAGCACGGGCGACGACACATCGGACAAAAGGGAAAGCGCTTCGGTGGTGATGAGCAACGGCGGCGTGCCATCGCGTCCGAGCAAGGACAGCTCACCCAGCCCGTCACGCGACACCAACGCATACGCGCCGCCGGCCGCGAGCACGCCCCAGAGCGCGATGGCGCGCTCGGCGGAAGGCTCCAGGCACACGGCGACAGGAATGCCGGTCCCCACGCCTCGCGCACGCAGGTGCGCCGCGAGCGCTTGCGCCTTCTCCCGCAGCGTCCGCCACGTCAGGGCCTCATCGTCCTGGCGCAGGGCCACCGCGTCCGGCGTCTGTTCCGCGCGAGCCGTCAGCAGGGCGGGCAGTGACGCGGCTTCGGCGATGCGGGGCTCGGGGCTCCGTGCACGCACGGGCGCCACGTCCAACGACAGCCGCGACAGCGGCTTCTGGGGCGAAGCCACGGCGTCGGAGAGCAGCGCCTCCAACTGCGACAGCAGCCGCGCGATGGTGGCCGCGTCGAACAGGTCGACCGCGTACTCCAGCGTCCCGGAGAAGCCCCGGTCATCCTCCCGCATCAACAGCGTGAGGTCCGCGAGCGACGTGCCGTACTGCGCGGGCAGGTCGGTGACGTCGTAGTAGCCCAGCCGCAGGCCGGGGAACTCCACGATGGGCGCCGACACCCCCTGCGCGTGCAGGAGGAAGATGGCATCGAACAGGCGGCCCAGTCGGGCCTCCTCCCCGGGCTCCAGCTCTCCCAGGAGCTGTTCGTAGGGCACATCTGGATTCGCGAACGCGGAGATCGTCGTGTCACGCACGCGCATCGCGAGCGTGCGGAAGTCTGGATCCCCCTCCACGTTCGTGCGCAGGGCCAGCGCGTGCGCCACGTAGCCGATCTGCGCCTCCAGCTCCGGCCGCGTCCGGTTGCCGATGGACGTGCCCACGACGATGTCCTCCTGTCCCGAGCACCGGGTCAGGAGCGCCGTGAAGCCGGCGAGCAGCGTCATGTACGCGGTGAGCCCTTCGCGCTGACTGAACGCGTTCAGCGCGACGCCCAGCTCCGAAGAGAAGGCGAACGAGTGCCGCGCCCCGCGCCGACGGGCACCGGGGACGCGAGGCCTGTCCAGCGGAAGCGGCAGCGCCCCCGGACGCGCGGCCAGCTGCTGCCGCCAGTACGTCTGCTGGGCCGCGAGCGTGCCGTCAGCGAGCGCCTGCCGCTGCCAGAGCGCGAAGTCGAGGTACTGGATGGACAGCTCCGGCAGGGGCACGGGCACGCCGTGCACGAAGCCGGTGTAGAGGGCCATCGCCTCGCGGATGAGGTTCACCAGGGAGAGCGTGTCCGCGACGATGTGGTGGATGGTCACGAGCAGCACGTGCTCGGTGTCCGTGAGCCGCAGCAGGCGCACGCGCACGAGCGGGCCCCGGTCGAGCGCGAACGGCTCCGCGGGCTCCAGGCGCGCGAGCCTGAGCGCCTCCGCGTCACGGTCCCCGGCGAAGGCGCGCAGGTCCACCACGGGCAGCGACACGCGCACCTCGGACAGGAGGCGCGGCGCGCCCTGGACGAAGACGGTGCGCAGGGATTCGTGGCGGCGGATGACCTCGTTGACGCCGCGCTCCAGCAGGTCCGGGCGCAGCGCGCCGGAGATGCGGACCGCGAGCGGCTCGTTGAACAGCGAGCTGCCCGGCTCCCGCGCCTCCATCTCCCAGACGCGCTCCTGCACGTACGACAGCGGCAGCACACCGGTGCGGGGCCACGGCTGGATCGCCGCCTCCGAGGCCTCGACTCCACCGAAGAGGCCCTCCTCCTGGAGCCGGGCCTCGATGCGCTCGGCGAGGCCCGCGATGGTGGGGGCCTCGAACAGGTCGCTCAGGGGCACCTGGGTGCGGAACGTCTCGCGCAGCCGCGTGAGGAGCTGTGCCGCCATGAGCGAGTTGCCGCCCAGGTCGAGGAAGTTGTCATCCGGCCCGATGTCCGCGATGCCCAGCCGCTCGCGCCACAGCTCCGTGAGTCGTTGCTCGATGTCGCTCAGGCCAGCGGGCACGACCACCGGTGCCACGGACTCCACGGGTTTCGACGGCGCGGCCACGGACGTGAGCTCCGGCAGCGGCAGCGCGGGCTGGACGTCCAACGTGATGCGCGTGGTCTCGAACGGGTAGCCGGGCAGCGAGATGCGACGGCGGGGACCGTGCGCATGAAGGGCGTCCCAGTCCACGCTCGCGCCCAGGCGCCACAGCGTGCCCACGGACTCCAGCAGCGTCTGGAGGTCGGAGGTGGACGTGCCCGCTCGGCGCAGCGAGGCCACGGCCACGGTGTCCGGCGTCGTGCGCAGCCGCAGCCGGGCCAGCGCGGTGAGGCCCTGATCCGGACCGGCTTCGATGAGCAGCCCGTGGCCCGAGTGCAGCAGCGTGTCCAGGCCGGCGGCGAAGCGCACCGGCTCGCGCATCTGCCGCGCCCAGTAGCGCGGCGAGGTGGCCTCCTCCGGACGGATCCACGTTCCGGTGAGGCTGGACACGTAGGGCAGGGCAGGGGCCTTCAGCGCGATGCCCTCGACGGCCCGCTCCAGCTCGGGCACCAGCGGCTCCACGGCGCGCGAATGGAACGCATGCGAAGCGGTGAGGCGCACCACGCCCACGCGCCGCCCCACGAGCGTGCGCTCCAACGCGGCCAGCGGCTCCAGCGGCCCGGACACCGTGCAGCGGTCCGCGCCGTTGAGGGCGGCCACCTCCAGCGTGTCGGGCAGCAGCGGGCCCACGTCGTCCGCGGAGAGCCCCACCGCGAGCATTCCGCCCGGTGGCAGCCGCGACATCAGCTCGCCGCGCACCACGGCCAGCCGCAGCGCGTCCTCCAATGACAGCACTCCGGCGATGCACGCCGCCGCGTACTCGCCGAAGCTGTGACCCAGCAATGCGGTGGGCTTGAAGCCCAGCCCCATCCACCACCGCGCGAGTGCCAGCTCCACGGACAGCAGCGCGGGCAGCGCGAAGCGGGGCTCGGCGAGGGCCGCCTCCGCGGAGGCCTCGGCTCCGGACGCGGGGAACAGCACGGGGCGCAGGTCCTGCGTCATCCCCACGGAGGGCAGCAGCGCGAGGCACGCCTCCAGCTCCTGCTGGAAGCGGGGTTCGGTGTCGAACAGCTCGCGGGCCATGCCCACGGCCTGGGCTCCCTGTCCGGGGAAGAGGAAGGCCACCCGGTGCGCGGGCGGGGCGTCCAGGTCGCGCACGGTGGACGTCGGGCCCGGCTTGCGCAGCGCCTCCACGAGTCCGGTGATGTCCTCCGCCACCACGGCGCGGCGCACCTCGAAGGCCTTGCGGCCCGCGTTGCGCGTGAAGGCCACGTCCGCGAGGTCCACGTCCGCGCGGGCTTCCACCGCGTCGGCCAGCTCGCGCGCCACCGTCTCCAGCGCGGCAGGCGTGCGGGCGGACAGCGTGACGAGCTGCCGCGAGCGGCGGGCTCCGGGAACAGGCTCGCGCGGCGGGGCCTCCTCCAGCACGACGTGCGCGTTGGTGCCGCCGATGCCGAACGAGCTGACGGCGGCGCGGCGCGGTCCTCCGGTGCGCTCCCACGGGCGCAGGGTGGTGTTCACGAAGAAGGGGCTGCGCGCGAAGTCGATCTCCGGGTTGGGCTGCTCGAAGTGGAGGCTGGGCGGCACCTCGCCGTGGTGCAGCGCGAGCGCGGCCTTGATGAGGCCCGCGATGCCCGCCGCGGTGTCCAGGTGCCCGATGTTCGTCTTCACCGAACCCAACGCGCAGAAGCCCGTGCGCTGCGTCTGCGCGCGGTACGCCCGCGTGAGGGCCGCGACTTCGATGGGGTCGCCCAGCGAGGTGCCGGTGCCGTGCGCCTCCACGTACTCCACGCTGTCCGCGTCCACGCCCGCCGCCGCGAGCGCACGGGCAATCACTTCGCTCTGCCCGTGGATGCTGGGCGCGGTGTAGCTGACCTTCGCCGCCGCGTCGTTGTTGAGCGCGGAGCCCTTGATGACCGCGTACACGCGGTCCCCGTCCCGCACGGCGTCCTCAAGCCGCTTGAGCACCACCACGCCCAGGCCGCTGCCCAGCACGGTGCCCCGGGCCTTCGCGTCGAACGCGCGGCAGTGGCCGTCCGGTGAGAGGATCATCCCCTCCTGGAAGAGGTAGCCCGTGCGCTGCGGCAGGGACACCTTCACCGCGCCCGCCAGCGCCAGGTCGGACTGCCCGGTGCGCAGGCTCTGACAGGCCAGGTGCACGGTGACGAGGCCGGTGGAGCACGCGGTGTAGACGTTGAGGCTCTCGCCGCCGAGCTTCAGCTTGTAGGCCGTCTTGGTGGCCACGTTCTCGCCGGTGGTCGTCCCCAGCGCCTCGAACAGCGAGGCCGGGTCCTTGCGCGTCTGTCCCAGCAGCGACAGCAGGTGCACGCCGGAGCTGCCCGCGCCCGCGTACAGCGAGACAGGCGCCGCGATGCGCTCCGCGTCGTAGCCCGCGTCTTCCAGGGCGTTCCACGCGCACTGGAGGAACAGTCGCTGTTGCGGATCCATCCACTGCGCTTCGCGCGGGGACAGGCCGAAGAAGGCCGCATCGAAGCCGTCCGCCTCCTCCAGCACGCCGCCGGCCGGCACGAAGTCGGGGTGGTCGCGCAGCGCGTCCGGGAACAGCGGCGACGGCTCCAGCTCGTCCTTCGAGAACCGGGTGATGGACTCCACGCCTTCGCGCAGGTTCCGCCAGAAGGTGGGCACGTCCGGAGCGCCAGGGAAGCGGCCGGCCATGCCGATGATGGCGATGTCGCCGGAGGCCTTCCCGGCGGTTTCACGCGGCGTTTCGGCGCGGGGCGCGGGACGGGGAGCGGGGACTTCGCGCTCCAGCCTCGCGGCGAGCTTCGCGACCGTCGGGTGTTCGAAGAGGTGGGTGACGGGGACGTCCTGGCCCAGGGCCTCGCGCAGCTGCGTGCTGGCCTTCACCACCAGGAGCGAGCCTCCGCCCAGGTCCTCGAAGAAGTGCGCGTGCAGGCCCACGCGCGGCACGTCGAGCACGCGCGCCCAGACCTCGGCGATGCGCTGCTCCAGCGCGGTGATGGGCGCGGCGAATGGCGCGTCCGACGAGGGCCGCTGGGACTCGGGCGCGGGCAGGGCGGCGCGATCCAGCTTCCCGCCCGGGGTGAGGGGCAGCGCGTCCAGTCGCACGAAGGTGGACGGGATGAAGGCGTCGGGCAGGTGCTCCTTGAGGAAGCGCCGCACGGCGGGTACCTCCAGGGATTCGTCCGCCACGAGCCAGGCCGCGAGCCGCGTCTCTCCCGCGACCTCACGCGGGAGCACCACTGCTTGACGTACGCCGGGGATCCGAGCCAGCGCGGCTTCGACTTCGCCTGGCTCGACGCGGATGCCGTGCACCTTCACCTGGGCATCGCGGCGGCCCAGGAACTCCAGCCGTCCGTCGGGCAGCGTGCGCACGCGGTCGCCCGTGCGGTACAGGCGCGCTCCAGGTTCGGAGGAGAACGGGTCGGGGACGAAGCGCTCGGCGGTGAGCGCGGGTCGCTCCAGGTAGCCGCGCGCGACGCCGACGCCCCCCACGTACAGCTCACCGGGCACGCCCACGGGCACGGGCTCACCGCGCTCATCGAGCACCGCCACGCGAGCGCCCGGAATGGCGCGGCCGATGGACGGACGCGCGGGGTCCACGTCCAGGTCCATCGTCGCGCAGACGGTGGTCTCGGTGGGGCCGTAGGCATTGAGGAAGCGACGGCCCGGCTTCCAGCGCGCCGCCAGCTCCGGCGTGCACGCCTCGCCGACGGAGGCCACCACTTCCAGCAGGGGCAACGCGGACGGATCCATGGGCGCCAGCGACGTGGGCGTGGCGGTGAGGGCCGTGATGCGCTCGGAGGCGAGCACCTGCTGCAACGGCGGCCCCGGCAGCAGCGACTCCGGGGGCGCGAGCACCAGCGTCGCGCCGGACAGGAGCGTGGAGAAGACCTCGCTCACGGACGCATCGAAGCCGATGGACGCCAGTTGCAGCAGCCGGCTTCCCGGGCGCAGCCCCAATGCGTCGCGTGTGGCGAGGGCCGTGTTGCACAGGCCGTGATGCGCCAGCAGCGTGCCCTTGGGCGTGCCGGTGGAGCCGGAGGTGAAGATGACGTAGGCGAGGTGCGCGGGCGTGACGGCTGGCGCGGGCTCCAGCGGTAGGGCGGATCGTGCCTCCAGCGCGGCGCGCTCCGCGTCCAGGAGCACGAGCAACTCCCCTTGCGGTGCGAGTCGGTCCGCGAGGGCCTCGTCGCTCAGGAGCACGGAGACGCGCGCCTCGCGCAGCATCGCCTCCAGGCGTGCCGGCGGCTGACCCGGATCCAACGGAAGGAACGCGCCGCCTGCCTTGAGCACGCCGAGCAACGCCACCACGAGGTCCGGGGTGCGCTCCAGGTATACGCCCACCACCTGCTCGGGACGTACGCCTGCTCCGACGAGGTGTCGCGCGAGCTGGTTGGCGCGGGCGTCGAGGCGCGCGTACGTCAGCGTCGTTCCGCCCAGCGAGACGGCGATGGCCTCCGGCGTGGCCCGGGCCTGCGCCTCGAAGAGGCGGTGCGCGAGGTCGGGCGTCACGGCGGGCGCGGTGGGGCGCCACGACTCCAACACCTGTCGACGGGCCTCCGGCGTCAGCAGGGGCAGGGCGCTGATGGCGTGTTCGGGGTGTGCCGTCGCGCCAGCGAGCAGCGAGTCCAGGTGCCCGAGCATCCGCGCGAGGGTGTCCGCGTCGAAGAGGTCGGTGGCGTACTCGCACAGCAGCTCCAGCCCGTCGCCGGAGTCGGTGACGGAGAGCGTGAGGTCGAGCTTGGTGGCGCCCGTGTCTCCGAGCGAGCTGCTCAGGGTGAGGCCGGGCAGGTGCACCGGTCCGGACGCGGCGTCCTGGAGGACCAGCTTCACCTGGAAGAGGGGCGCGTGCGCGAGGCTGCGCTCCGGGTTGAGACCGCGCACCATCGCGTCGAAGGGCAGGTCCTGGTGCGCCCACGCATCGAGCGCCGCGCGGTGACTCCGGTGCAGCAGCTCACGGAAGGACGGTGCGCCGGAGAGATCCCCGCGCAACGGGAGCTGGTTGACGAACAGGCCGACGATCCCCGCGGTCTCCGGCCGGGAGCGGTGCGCGGTGTCCACGCCCACGACCAGGTCCTCCTGGCCGGTGTAGCGGTGCAGCAGCACCTGGAAGCCCGCGAGCAGCGCGACGAACGGCGTCGTGCCTTCGCGCAGGGCCAGGGCCTTCACCCGCTCCCACGCGGCCTTCTCCAACCGATGGGTCTGCTGGGCGCCCCGATAGGACTGCACCCGGGGCCGACGGCGATCGCCAGGGAGTTCGAGCACGGGAGGCGCGCCGGCCAGGTGCCCACGCCACCAGCCGAGCAGGTCCTCCTGGCGCTCACCGCGAAGCCACGAGCGCTGCCACGACGCGTGGTCGGCGTACTGGAGGGGCAGCTCGGGCAGGGCAGGGGCGTGTCCGGTGGACAGCGCGCCGTAGGCTTCCGACAGCTCCCGCACCAGCACGCGCATGGACCAGCCATCCGCGACCAGGTGATGCACCGTGAGCAGCAGCCAGTGGCGCGATGGCTCCAGGCGCAGCAGGGTCACCCGGAGCAGCGGGCCCCGGGCCAGGTCGAAGGGACGGCGGGCCTCTTCGCGCGAGAGTCTCAGCGCCTCGGCCTCGCGCGCTTCGGCAGGAAGCGATGAAAGGTCCACGACGGGAAGCGACAGCGCCAGGTCCGGGAGGATGCGCTGGCCGGGTTCACCGCGCGTCTCCACGAACACGGTGCGCAGGGACTCATGGCGCCGCACGAGGAACTGGAGGCTCCGCTCCAGCGCGGACACGTCGAGCGCGCCGTCCAGCCGCGACACGACGGGGACGTTGTAGAAAGCGCTGCCCGGCTCCAGGCGGTCCAGGAACCACAGGCGCTCCTGTGCGAAGGACAGCGGCATCGACTCCGTGCGCGGCACGCGGATCAGCTCCGAACGCGAAGCCACTCCGGCCGTCGCCTCGCGCACCAGCTCCGCCACGCTCGCGCCCCGCAGCAGCGCCTCCATGGGCACGGGCATGCCCAGGGCCTGTTCCAGCGAATGCGCCAGCTCCACCGCCGCCAGCGAATCCAACCCGTAGTGCGTCAGCGGCGCATGGACATCCAGGTCCTCCACGCGGGTTCCCACGCGCGCGGCCACCCGCGCGAGCACGAGGGACTGCAGCTCCGAAGCCGGCGCACGCGTGCCAATGATTCCCGCCTGGGCACCCACCTGCGCCGCTGCTGCCGCAGCCTGCGCACGCGTGCCAGGTTGCTCCACCAACGCGAGCACCTGCGATTCCAGCTCCGAAGCCGGAGCGCGTGTGTCGAACGCCTCCACCTGAACTCGCGCGCGCTCACGGGGGCCTGAATCAACGCCGCGTGCCTCCAGCTCAGGCGCGCGCCACGCATGCAACTCACGCAGCCCACCCGCGAGGAACGCCGCGCGCGTGGCCCTGCGCTGCACCTTGCCACTGGACGTCTTCGGCAGGCTCCCGGGCTCGATGAGCACCACCGCGTGCGGCATCACCTCATACGTCTCCGCCAGCCGTCGCCGGAGCGCACCCAGCAACGGCGCGGCGTCTCCGTCCCACTTGCGCGGATCCACCTCCTGCACCACGACGAGGCGCTCCTCGCCGTCCACCTCGACTCCAAACGCCACGCCGCACCCGGGCCGCAGCGCGGGGTGGCTCTCCTCCACCACGCTCTCCAGGTCCTGCGGATACAGGTTCCGGCCGCGCAGGATGATCAGGTCCTTGGCGCGCCCCGTGACGTACAGCTCCCCCGCGTCCAGGAACCCCAGGTCCCCGGTGCGCAGGAACGGTCCTTCCCCCGCGGCGGTGCGCGCGCCGAAGACCCGCGCGGACTCCTCCTGCTGCCGCCAGTAACCCTGCGCCACGCTGGGCCCCTTCACCCAGACCTCTCCCACCTCGCCCGGCGCCAGCACCCGCCCGGACTCCGCGTCCACGACGAGCAGGTGCTGATCCGGCAGCGTCGCGCCGCAGCCCACCAGCGTCCGGGACTGCCGCTCGGGCGCTCGGACCTGTCCCGCCTCCAGCGCCGCCGCGTCCACGTCGCGCAGCACGGGCGCGGCCTCCTTCGCGCCTCCAGAGACGATGAGCGTCGCCTCCGCCAGCCCGTAGCACGGGTAGAACGCCTCGCGCCGGAACCCCTGCGGCGCGAACGCCTCCGTGAAGCGCGCCAGCGTCTCCGGACGGATGGGCTCCGCGCCGCAGAACGCCACCTCCCAGCGGCTCAGGTCCAGGCCCTGCCGTTCCGCCGGCGGGATGCGCCGCACGCACAACTCGAACGCGAAGTTCGGCCCGCCGCTGATGGTGCCGCCAAACCGGGTCAACGCCTCCAGCCACGCTCGCGGCCTCTTGAGGAACGACAGCGGCGACATCAGCGCGGTGTGGAAGCCCTGCGCCAGCGGCACCAGCACCCCGCCGATGAGCCCCATGTCGTGGTACGGCGGCAGCCAGATGACACCCACGCTGTCGTCGCGCGTCTGGAACGCCCGGCGGATGGCGTCCAGGTTGTGCAGCAGGTTGCCGTGGCTCAGCATCACGCCCCGAGGCGTGCCCGTGCTGCCCGATGTGTACTGGAGGAATGCCAGCGTGTCGGCCTTCACGTCCGGCCGCTTCCACGCCGCCTCGCCGCCCGGCGCCAGCGCATCCGTCGCCACCCACTTCAGCGCGCGCAGCTCCGGCGCATCCGTGAAGAGGAACTCCGCCATCGACAGGATGACGGACGTGGTGAGCACCACCGTGGCCCCCGAGTCCGCGATGAGCGCTCGCAGCCGGGGCAGGGTGCGCTCCAGCCGCGACGGATCCGGCGGATACGCCGGCACCGCCACCAGCCCCGAGCACACGCACCCGAAGAAGCCCGCGAGGTAGTCCGCGCCCGGCGGGTAGAGCAGGACCGCCCGCTCCCCCTGGGACGCGAGCGCCTGGAGCGCGGCGGCGATGCGGTGCGCCTGCACGGCGAGCTCACCGCGGGTGAGCGTCACCTCCGCGTCGTCCTCCAGGAATGTGTAGAGCCTCGGGTCCGGACGGCGCGTGCTTCGCTCTTCGAGGAGATCGATCAGGGTGACGGGCATGGGGAGCGGAGATGCGGGCGCATCGGGGGAGCCCGCACCTGCCCGAACGATACCTCAAGACCTCACCGCCCCCGCGAGCCCGCCCTCCGTCCATGCGCCGCTCAGTAGCTACCCCCAATCTGGAGCACGCCCAGGTAGCGACCGTCCCCGGCACCCAGGTCCTGCGCGCGCGCGAAGTCCTGACTGAAGAGGAAGCTGTAGCTGCCGCGCACCTCCGCCGTGAGGTGGGGGTTGAGCTGGTACCGCAGCCCCGCCCCTACAGGCGCGTAGCCTCCCGTATCGTCGAGGAACCGGAAGAAGTTCCCCGAGCGCACCGAGTAGCGCTCGACGCCGATGCCCGCCAGCACGTAGGGCTGGAGCCGCAGCGAGGAGAGGCCCAGCGTGACCGCCGCCTGCGCGCCGTTGCGCACGATGTCCGGGTTGCCGGGCGTCCCGCTCTCGGAGATGGTGATGTTGCTGGCGCCGCCGCTGTAGCCCACCTCCACGCCCAGGTAGTCGTTGGTCCGGTACCCCAGGACGACGCCGTACGACAGCCCCGGATCCAGATTGGGGGCGAGCTTGCCCGTGTAGCCCTCCACGCCCAGGCCCAGCAGGAAGTAAGGCCCCTTCCACTCCACGTGCCGCGCCCGCGTGGGCGCGTCGTCCGGAGGCGCCTGCGCCCCCGCGGTCCCGCCCATCAGCCCCAACAGACAGAGCCCCAATCCCATCCCTCGCCTCATTACCGCCCCCTTCTGCTGTTCCATGCGCGTCCTTCAAGGTGCCCTCCCGGGAAGGGACGGACAACGAACGGACAGGCGGTGCCCTGAAGGCCCACGTCACCCCGGAGGGAAGGGCGTGCGGCCCCGACGCGGGCTCCCGGCCGCCTCCCTGCTCCCGCGCTGGGAAGTGCACCCCGGGACTTCCACCTTGAGCGTTGGCCCGACGCCCCCCTCCACCCGCGCGTTCCGGCCAGGAGACGCACGCCATGAACAACGACGTTGAATCGCAGGTCGCCTTGGAACGGGAAGGCCCGCACGAGCCGCCGCAGCCCGAACTGAACGCACGCGCCCGCCGCGTCCTCAAGCACCTGGACGCGGTGCTGCCGGACGTGGACGCGCTCTACCGCGACCTGCATCAACATCCGGAGCTGTCCGCGCAGGAAGCGCACACCGCCGCCGAGGTGGCGCGGAGGCTGGAGGCCGAGGGCTACGAGGTGACCCGGGGCATTGGAGGCCACGGCGTGGTGGGCCTGCTGTGCAACGGGGACGGGCCCACCGTGATGCTGCGCGGGGACATGGACGCGCTGCCCATCGAGGAGAAGACGGGACTGTCGTACGCAAGCCACGTGACGACGCCAGACGGCGAGCCGGTGATGCACGCGTGCGGCCACGACGTCCACACCGTGTGCCTGACGGGCACGGCGGCGCTGCTGGCGCGCTCGCGCGATGCGTGGCGCGGCACCGTGATGGTGGTGGCCCAGCCGGCGGAGGAGACGCTCCAGGGCGCGCGAGCGATGCTGGAGGACGGACTCTATGCGCGCTTCGGCACGCCGGACGTCGTGCTGGGCCAGCACACCGCGCCGCTGCCGGTGGGCGCGTTCATGCACCGCGAGGGCGCGACGATGATGGGCTCGGCGAACGTGCGCATCCGCCTCTTCGGGAGGGGCGCGCATGGGGCGACGCCCCACCTGGCGGTGGACCCGGTGGTGATGGGGGCAAGCCTGGTGATGCGCCTGCAGACCATCGTGTCGCGCGAGCTGTCGCCGCAGGAGGCGGCGGTGGTGACGGTGGGCCACTTCCAGGCGGGCACGCGCGCCAACGTGATTCCCTACGAGGCGCTGCTGGAGTTGACGGTGCGCACCGAAGACGACGCGGTGCAGGCCCGCGTGCTCGCCGCCATCGAGCGCATCGCGAAGGCTGATGCCGAGGCCTCAGCCGCGCCCCGGCCTCCCCAGGTGGAGGTGCTGTCGAGCTCGCCGGTGAACTACAACGACCCGGCCCTGCTGCGGCGGATCCGCGACGCGCACGCGGGCTGGTTCGGGAGCGGCGCGCTGGTGCCGGGCATGCTCGTCCCCCAGAGCGAGGACTTCCCGCGCTTTGCCCAGGGGCCACGGCAGGCCGTGCCCACGGCGTTCTGGTTCATGGGCGTCACGCCGCTGAAGGCCTGGAACGAGGCTCCAGGCACCACCCCGCTGGAGAAGGTCTCGCACCTGCCGGGGCCGCATACCTCCCTGTATGCGCCGGACCGCGAGGGCTCGCTGCGCAAGGGCTGTGAGTCGCTCACCGTGGCGGCGCTGGCCTGCCTGCACGCGGGCACGGCCTCCCGGGACTCGTGAGGCCCCGGCGCGGGCTCCGACCTGGAGCGGGGCCGCTGGCCCGGCCGGCCCCTGTCGCTTGCTCCCGCCGCGAGTGCGTCCACCTTGAGAAGCGGATGACACTTGTGGAGGAACCCCCGATGAAACTTCCGCTCATGGCCACGCTGACCGCACTCCTGCTCGGAGGCTGTGCCCACCAGGGCGCCTCAGGCACGGCGGACAACCCGAAGGGCACGGGCGGTTCGGGCTCCACCTCGCAGGATCCGGAATCGGGGGCGGGGACCCGCGATCCGTTCTCCAGCGATGAGTTCTCCTGGGACGTGGAGGAGTCCCCCCGCACGCAGGCGATGCTGCGCGCCCACGGCATGAACCCCTACGGTGACGCGGGCGCCAAGGCCGCCGCCGAGGCCGAGGACACCGGCACCGGCGGCTCCGGCTCCGCGAACCCGGACGACTACCAGTGCGTGGACATCAACACGCTGGGGACCGGCGGCTCCGGCAGCATCGACCTGCGCGCGGTGGACGACCTGGCGCCGGAGCCCGGCCCGTCGCAGAACCCGGGCGCGCGGTTGGACATCACCCCGCCCGCGTGGAATCGCAACAAGGGCATCGGGGTGAGCCCGATGGCGCCCACCACGGGCACGCCCCCGGTGGAGGGCAGTGGCGGCGCGAGCGGCCGGTAGCCAAAGCGCTCAGCCCTGCTGCTTCACCAGCCGGGTGAGCTCGCGGTCCAGCGTGGCGGCGAACTGCTGACGGTCCTGCGGCGAGAAGCTGCTGGGACCGCCGGTGGTGACGCCGCTGTCGCGCAGGTCCTGCATGAAGTTCCGCACCGACAGCCGCTCGTCGATGTTCTCCGGCGTGAACAGCTCCCCGCGCGGATCCATCACCACGACGCCCTTGGGTACGAGCAGCGCGGCCAGCGGGATGTCCTGCGTGACGGCCAGGTCCCCGGCCTTCGCGGAGGTGGCGATGTGCCGGTCCGCCACGTCCAGCCCCGCGCCCACCTGCACCGTGGAGACCCACGCCAGGCGCGGCAGCGACAGGGCTTTGTTCGCCACGAAGACGATGGGGACCTTCAGGCGCTGGACGGCGCGCAGGAGGATGTCCCGCACGGGCCCGGGACAGGCATCGGCGTCGACCCAGATTTGCATGGCGCGCATCCTCGCTGATTTCCCCGGGCCCTGCCCTGCTGCCGCAGCCGGGCGCGCCAGTCCCGCTCGCGAAGCGGCCCGGCAGGGCAGGGCGGAAGTCTGGACGCACACCCTGTCCCCGGGAACGATGCACGCGGCGGAGCGCGGCTCTATGTTGACCCGCGTGAATACCCAGACCCTGGACGCAGCGCTCGATGATCCCCGGCTCGCGCGCGATGGCTTCGACGCGGCCAGCTTCCGTGCGCTGCTCGCCCGTTATCAGCGCGGTGAGTTGGTGGAGTCGCGGCCCCTCGCGGGAGCCCTGGAGCCGCTGCGGCAGGGGGACGTGCAGTCCCTCCCGCGCGAGGGCACGCCCGACTACGAGGTCTGCCGGGCCCGGGGCGAGCAGGCGCTCCGCCTGGGGCAGGTGGCCGCCCTGGTGGTGGCCGGTGGCGCCGGGACGCGCTTCGGAGGCGTGGTGAAGGGGCTCGTGCCCGTGGTGGGGCAGAACACCTTCCTGGACCTCAAGCTCGCGGAGGCGCGCCGGCTGGGGACGCGCCTGGGGCGCCCGGTGCCCGTGGCGGTGATGACGTCCTACCTCACGCACGAGGCCATCGCCGCGCACCTGGAGGCACGGGGGACGGGCAAGGACGTGTTCCTCTTCCGCCAGCGGATGCTGCCCCGGCTCACGCCGGACGGTGGCCTGTTCCACGAGGCGGACGGCCAGCTGTCCTTCGCGCCCTCCGGCCACGGGGACGTCTTCCGCGCGCTGCGCGAGAGCGGGGTGGGGGACACGCTGCGCCAGCGCGGCGTGCGCTGCGTGTACTTCTCCAACGTGGACAACCTCGCGGCGACGCTCGACCCGGTCGTCATCGGGATGCACCTGCAACGCGGCTGCGCCATGACGGTGGAGGTGACGCCCAGGGTCAATCCCAGCGGAGCGCTGGACGCGGGCGCCGCGCCGGTGCGCCTGGCCGGCCAGCTCCAGCTCGTGGAGAAGGTGGACCCCACGCAGCACGCCTTCATCTCCACCAACAACATCACCTTCGAATTGGAGGCGATGATTGGCGCGGAGGTTCCGATTCCCTACCGGGTGGTCTCCAAGAAGGTGGACGGCGCGCCGGTGCTCCAGTTCGAGCAGGTGACGGCGGAGGCCAGCAGCCTCACCCGCCCGGATGGAAAGCCGCTGCTGCCGGTGGCCTTCATCGAGGTGGACCGCACGGCTCCGGCGACGAGCCGCTTCGAGCCGGTGAAGGGGCCTGACGACCTGCCCCGGGTGGCGCAGCGACTCCGTCCGCGTCTGGACGCCCTGCGCTAGGAAGCCCGCGGGACAACACCGCTCACGGTCCCGGGACGGATTCGCTAGAAGGGGCTCCGTGCAGACCCCGCCCCTTCCGCCCCGCCGCGACTTCGCGGCCTCCCCGCGAGCGCTCTGGTTGCTGTGCCTGGGCCTCTTTGGCGTCTACACCGCGAGCAAGGTGCAGATGCAGATGGACTCGCTGTGGTCCATCCCGTCCGCGGCCAGCATCCTTCATGAAGGCAACACCGACCTGGACGAGTTCAGGCCCACGTTCACGCCAGGGACGGACTACGCGCACAGTGAGTTCGGTGGCCGGGTCTACTACGTCTACCCGCCCGGGGTGATGGTCTCGGCGCTCCCGTTCGTGGCCGCCGCCGAGGGGTTCTTCTCGCTCGTGAGGCCGCTGCTGCCCCACCTGGGGCCGCTCGGGGGGCGCGCGTTGTCCTGGCTGGAGATGTTCCAGCGCACCGGGCTCATCGACCTGGGCTCCTACCACCGCACCGAACAGCTCATCGCGTCGTTCTACGTCTGCGCCGCCGCGGGCGTGCTCCTCGTCGCGTTGCGCAGGCGGGTGTCCCCTCGCGCGGCGCTCGCCACCGTCCTGCTCTTCGGGCTGGGCACCACGGTGTACTCCACCGCGAGTCGGGTGCTCTGGCAGCACGCACCCAGCCTCCTCGCCGTCTGCTGCATCGTCCTGCTGCTGGCCCGGCCCGTCCAGACCGCGCGAACCGCGTTCCTCCTGGGCCTCACGGTCGCGCTCGGCTACGTCTGCCGCCCCACCAACTCCCTCAGCGTCATCGTCGTCACCGCGTACCTCGCGCTGCGCTTCTGGCGCCAGCTCCCGGTCTACTTCGCGGGCGCGACGCTCGTGGCCATTCCCTTCTGCGCGTACAACCTGGCCATCTACGGCGCCCTGCTGTCGCCCTACTACCAGACCTCATTGCACCTGGTCCCCGGCCGGTTCTTCATGGCGCTGGCCGCCCACCTCGTCAGCCCCTCGCGAGGCCTCTTCGTCTTCTCGCCGTTCCTCGTGCTCAGCGCCGTGGGCTTCGTCCAGCAGTGGCGCCGCCGCGGCCTGGAGCCCTACGAGGTCGCGTTCGCCGTCATCCCGCTCCTGCACTGGGTGGCCATCTCCGCCTTCCCCATGTGGTGGGCGGGACACTCCGTGGGCCCGCGCTTCTTCACCGACGTGCTGCCCTACCTCGTCTACTTCCTCGCGTTCCCCGTGCAGACCGCGGTGGAGGCCCCCCGGCAGCACCGCCTCCTCGCGGGCGTGCTCACCGTGACCGCGGTGTGCAGCGTGTTGCTCCACTGGCGCGCTTCCTCGACCTTCGCCGTCCATGCCTGGAACTCCGTTCCGGTGAACGTGGACAGCGCGCCCGAGCGCGTCTGGGATTGGAAGGATGCGCAGTTCCTGCGCGCGCTCCCCTCCCGGTTCCTGTCGCCTCCCTCGTAAGGAAGCCCATGCGTCCCGTCCTGCTCTGCCTGCTGCTGTTGCCCGCGCTCTCCACCGCCGCCGCGCCGAAGGCGAAGGAGGACCCCTTCGTCTTCCAGGGCGTGGAGCGCATCGTCGCCGTCGCGGACGTCCACGGCGACGTGGACGCCTTCAAGGAGGTGCTCCGGCTCGCGGGCCTCATCGACGCGAAGGACCACTGGATTGGCGGCAAGGCGCACCTCGTGCAGACCGGCGACGTGCCCGACCGGGGCGACCACACCCGCGACGCCTTCGAGTTGCTCATGCGCCTGGAGACCGAGGCCCGCAAGGCCGGCGGCCGCGTGCACGCGCTCCTGGGCAACCACGAGCTGATGAACATGCGCGGTGACCTGCGCTACGTCACGCCCGGAGAGCTCGCCTCCTTCGCCGACCAAGCTCCCACCGCCGACGCTCCGGCCGAGTCCCGGGGCCTCCACGGACACACCGCCGCCTATGCCGCGGACGGCCGCTACGGCCGGTGGCTGCGCACGCACCCCGCCGTCATCCGCGTCAACGACACCCTCTTCCTGCACGGCGGCCTCGCCCCCACCGTCCCGGGCACGACGCTGGAGGCCGTGAACCGCTGGGTGTGGCAGGACGTGACGCCGGGCCAGCCGCCGGGCGGCGCCGTGGATCCCAACGGCCCGGTGTGGTTCCGCGGCTACGCCCTCGAAGACGAGGCGAAGTGGGACGCGGGCCTCACCCAGGTGCTGGAGCGCTTCGGCGCCCGTCGCATGGTGATGGGCCACACCCCGTCCCAGGATGGCCGCCTCTCCGTCCGCTTCGGGGGCCGCGCCATCGTCATCGACACCGGCCTCAGCACCCACTACGGCCGCCACCTGGCCGCGCTGGAGATTCGCGGCGACCGCCTCACCGCGCTCTACCCGGAGGGCCGCGTGCCGCTGCTCACCGGTGTGAAGGCCGCTCCCGCCCAGGCGCCCGCGGCGAAGACGGGCACGCAGTAGACGGCAGGCCCCCGCCCGCTTCACATCCGGGCCACCCGCTCACGGGCCGTGCGGCGGGGCGCGGACGTCGCGGGCTCCGGGCGCAGGTAGCCCAGCACGAGCGCGGTGAGCTCCTCCACGAACAGCGGGTCCTCCAGGTAGTCCGGCCGCTCCGTCACCGCCGAGTGGCTGAGCGCCTCCACGGTGTTCACGAGGATGAAGACCGCCATGTCCAGGTTCTGGGGCCGCAGCTCCTCGAAGCGCGGTGCGAGGAAGGCGCGCACCAGCCGGAACAGCCGCTGTGAATAGGCGTCCGACAGTCCCCACTGCCGCATGCGTGGCTTCAGCTCATGCAGCACCTGGTTCAGCTTGGGGTTCTCCCGCTTCACCGAGATGACCTGCTGGATGAGGGCGCGCATGGCCACCGGAAGCGGCTGGCTGGCGAGCGGCACCAGCCCGGCCTCGAAGTCCGCCAGCCCTTGCGCGCGGTGCCGCTCCATCAGCGCCGTCACCAGCCCCTCCTTGCTGGGGAAGTACTGGTAGAGCGACCCGACGCTCACGCCCGCCTCCTGCGCGATGCGGTTGGTGCTCGCGGCCTCGTAGCCATCCTTGAGCAGAATGCGAGCAGTCGCGGTGAGGATGGCGTCGCACGTGGCCTGCGCCCGCTCCTGGCGGGGGGCCCTTCGACGGGACGGCGGCGGACGGCGGGGCATGGAGCCTCCTCAACGGAATGTGAGCGCCAACGCGAGTTGAGAACGTGAGCGCTCACTCACATTCTAACCCCATGCAAACGACTTCTTCATCCTCCCCTGTCCACATTCCCAACACCCCCCTCCCGTCCGTGCGCGGAGCCTTCCCCTACGCCGGGCACCGCGCGCTCGTGACGGGCGCGTCGTCCGGGCTGGGCGAGGTGTTCGCCCGCGAGCTGGCGGCGCGCGGCATGGACCTCATCCTCGTGGCGCGCTCGGAGGACCGGCTGCGCGCGCTGGCGACGGAGCTGGCGTCAGCGCATGGCATCCAGGCGGAGGTCATCGCGCTGGACCTGGGGCGCGAGGGCGCCGCGCGGGAGTTGCACGCGCGCTGCCAGGAGAAGGGGCTGCGCGTGGACCTGCTCGTCAACAACGCGGGCTTCGGCACGCACGGGGCCTTCGACTCGGCGCCGTTCGCGCGGCAGCACGAGCAGGTGATGCTCAACGTCACGGCGCTGGTGGACGCCAGCCACCTGTTCCTGCCGGACATGCTCGCGCGGGGCGTGGGCGGCATTCTCAACGTGGCCTCCATCGCGGGCTTCCAGCCGGTGCCGTACATGGCCATCTACGCGGCCAGCAAGGCGTTCGTGCTGTCCTTCTCGGAGGCGCTGTCGGAGGAGAACCGCGGCAAGGGCGTGCGCGTGCTGGCGCTGTGCCCGGGGCCGGTGAAGACGGCCTTCTTCGACGTGGTGGGCACGAAGCAGGCCGCCGTGGGCCCCATGGCGACGGCGGAGGAGGTCGTGCTCGTCGGCCTCAAGGCCCTGGACCAGGGCAGGGCCTCGGTGGTGCCGGGGGTGCGCAACTGGCTGCAGGCCAACCTGACGCGCTTCACGCCGCGCTCGCTGGGCCTGCGCATCGCGGGAGGGATGATGAAGCCGCCCGCGGCGCAAGGCGCGGGAGTGGTCTCCGCGCGCGTCACGCCGTAGCGGGCCTTCTCAGGGCGCCGTGTGCCGGGGCACCGGCGGCGTGGGCGAGTCCAGCGCGGCGGCGATCTGCTCGTCGGTGAGCTGGAGGAAGACCGCGCCGCGCGGGGCCCACTCGCCGGTGAAGACGAAGTTGGGCCGCGTCGTGGGCGCCGGCTGCGGCACCTTGCCCCCTTGCGAGGTGAAGGGCGGCGGGCGGAGGAAGCCCTCCAGTTCGGAGGCGCTGATGCCGCAGTGGGCGACCACGGCCGGGTCGATCCACTGCTCGACGTCGATGGCGCCCTCGGCCGTCGCGAACTCCAGGATGAGGCCTTCGGGGGCCTGGACGTACATCGACTTGCACATGTTGTGGTCGACGGGGCCCGCGACCCAGTAGCCGTGCGAGCGCAGCCGGTCGCGCATCGTCAGCAGGTCCGCCTCCGTGGGGACGCTCAGCGCCAGGTGCTGCATCGCGCCCGGGGCCACCGAACCCGCGCTGAAGCCCGGGTGCGAGACGCCAATCACCGGCTCGATGTTCGCCATGTCCGGCGCCTGCACGAAGCTCAGCGAGCAGGTGTCCCCCAGCCGCAAGAACGCGTGCACGGTGTTCTCCACGCCGTGCATCCAGTACAGCGCTTCCAGCTCCATGCCGACGACCTGGGTGAAGAACGCGAGCTGCGCCTTCAAGTCCCGGGTCGCGAGCGCCAGATGATGCACGCCAGTGGGAAGACCCATCGAACACCTCCACGGTGGGAAAGGGGGGGGGGCCGTCTTTCTAACCGGTCAGCGTCCGGGCGCGAAGGTCTGGCGCAGCACCTGGGGCGACAGGGAGCGGTAGATGTTGTCGTGGCGCAGGTCCGGCCGGGGCTCGTACCGCCACGTCAGTCCGGCGGGGGCTTTCGCACGGAGCACCTCCGCGAGGCGCGCGCTCTGGGGCGCGATGCCCTCCTCGTTCGCGGACGCCACATACAGCGTGGCGCGCAGGTCCGGCCGTGCCTTGAGGCGCTCATCCGCCTTGCGCACCAACTCGTCGTTGTTCCACCAGAGGCTGGGGCTCAGCGCGATGAACGTGTTGAACAGCTCCGGCTGGAGGAAGAAGGTCTCCATGATGAACAGGCCCGCGAGCGATTCGCCGATGATGGCCGTCTCCTCCGTCACGCGGTAGCGGCGCCGCACCTCGGGCATGAGCTCGTCGCGAAGGAAGGCGCGGAACGCGGCCGAGCCACCGACGCGCGGAGCGATCTTCCGGTCCTCGTCGACCTCGGTGGGCCCGGTCATGTCGCGCCGCCGCTCGGTGTTCTCGATGCCGACGAGGATGAACGGCCGCATCTCCCCGGCGCGGATCGCGGCGTCGAGCGTGGCGGCGACGTGCGGGAAGTCCTCCTGCTCGCCACCGTCGGGCATGTAGAGCACGGGGTAGCGGGCGTCCTGCGCCGTCTCATAACCCGGTGGCGTGTAGACGTTGATCCGCCGCGTCTCCTTCAGCGCCGGGGACTCCAGCGTGAATGACGGGTGCGCTGGCTGCGCTTCCGCCGTCGCGGCGGCCGGGGCGGTCGTTGCAGCCGGGGCGGTCGTGGCGCGGCAGCCCAGGCCCAGGGACGCGGTGAACAGGAACAGG
The DNA here is from genome assembly GCF_003611675.1 of Corallococcus sp. CA053C. GTDB lineage: Bacteria > Myxococcota > Myxococcia > Myxococcales > Myxococcaceae > Corallococcus. Next base: position 12,564 of record NZ_RAWA01000029.1, on the reverse strand, counting down.
GGGAGCCACTTCGTCGTCGGTCGCATGGCCCTGCTCATAGCGCCACCGGGGAAGCAGCGCGAGCGCCCCAGGCTCGGAGCTCGGAGCCCTCAGCGCGGGCGCTTCGCGACGAAGAGCGTGTGACGGGGGCCCTTGGTGCCGTGCGCGGCGGGGTGGAGGATCTGCACATCGAAGCCCACCTCCTCCAGGCGCTTCACGAACGCGGGCGCGGGGCCTGCGCTCCACACCACCAGCGTGCCCTTGGGGCGCAGGGCGCCGTAGGCGACGGAGGCGCCGGTGAAGTCGTAGAGGCTCTCGTTGTCCGGATGGGTCAGGGCGGAGGGGCCGTTGTCCACGTCGAGCAGGATGGCGTCGAACGCGCCGCTCTGCTTGCGCATCAGCCGTCCCACGTCGCCCTCCACCACGGTGACGCGCGGGTCCTCCAGCGGTGACTTCGCCAGGGGCGCCAGCACCCCCCGGTTCCAGGCCACCACCACGGGCAGGAGCTCCGCCACGACGATGCGGGCCGTGGGCGTGCGGTCGAGCACCGCGCGCACCGTGAAGCCGAAGCCCAGGCCGCCCACCAGCACGCGGGCCTTCGGCATGCCCGCCAGGTGCGCGCAGCCGGCGTCGGCCATGGCCACCTCGGAGCCGTGCTGACGGCTGGACATCAGTGTCTGGCCGCGCACGCGCAGCACGTATTCGCCATCGCGCCGGGCGAGGGTTACCTCTCCCACCTCCGGCACCTGCTCTCGCTCGACGGTTTCCCAGGGCTTCATGTCGGCGCTCTTCGCGCGGACAGGGGCCCCAGGTCAAGCGCTCCGCCCCCGCGTCTTGACACCCCGGGACGTGCCTGCGAAATCCCGAGGGGCGAAGGGACCCGCAGGCGCATGGAACGCAATGGACGTCAGGCGTGGCCCCCGGAGCTGTCGGAGCCGCTCCGCGAGGTGGACCGCCTGCGACGCGGGGGCCGCTACACGTCGGCGCTCGCGCTGGCGAGGAAGCTGGCGGAAGAGCACCCGGAGCAGGTGCGCGTGCTCGTGGAGGTGGGCCTGACGCTGGGCGTGTGGGGCGGCCAGCCGGAGGAGGCGCTGCCCTGGTTCGACCGCGTGCTGGAGCTGGCGCCCGGGCACGTCGCCACGCGCTACTACCGCTCGCTCGCGCTGGCGCGAATGGGGCGGCACGCGGACGCGGTGGTGGGCTTCACGCAGGTGGAGGCCGCGGGGTTTCGCAAGGCGCTCGTGGTGCACATGAAGCGCGCGGAGTCGCTCGTCGCGCTGGGCCGGCTGACGGAGGCCGAGGCCGACTGGACGGCCGCGCTGGCGGAAGACCCCGGCAACCCGTGGCTCCTCCAGCAGCGCGCCCGGACGCGCACGCGCGCGGGACGGACGGAGGCGGCGGAGCAGGACCTCTCCACGGCGCTCGCGGCCCAGGTGGGCGAAGCGGTGGACCCGGAGCTGCTGTACGAGCGCGGCGCGCTGCGACTGTCGCGCGGCGAGGTCGCGGGAGCGCGCGAGGACTTCGAGGCGGGGCTCGCGGCCTTCCGCGTGGGGGATCCGCCCTCGCTGCTGGACGCGCTCCGCCAGGGGCTCCGGGACGCGCGCTAGGCTTCGCGGGGGATGGGCTGGAACTCGACGGTCTTGCCCTTGGGGTGCGCGAAGTAGAGGTGGATGCGCAGGTGGGGGTACGCGACCTGGAGCTCCTTCGCGCCGAAGTGCAGGTCCTTCAACTGCTGCTCGGCGGAGATCTCCGGCCCCAGCGCCCCGTGGCGGGCCTGGTAGTAGCCACAGCCCGCGTGGGCCAGCAGCAGCACGTCCTCGATGTGGTGGCCTTCGATGAGGAAGCGCGCGGCGCGGGTGATGCCCTCGCTCTCCAGGTAGTCGGACGCCCAGCGGTTGAGGAGCGCGGGTCCGCCTGGGAGGGTGAGGGTGTCGATGCGCGAATGGCCCAGGTGGTGGGCCAGGTCCTCCACGGCTTCGGTGAAGCGCCCGTCCGAGCAGTACACGGCGAGGGCCTTCGGGTGGACGGATTCGAAGGGGACGCGGGAGACGAAGGGAGCGGGGGCGGACATGCCCCCCAGGTTAATGGCTCCCCGCCTCCGCGAAAGCAGCTTCGCGCCGTCTGGCCTCTTTCCTTCCGGCAGGCGCCCTGCGTCAGTTGTGTTCCGGGAACGCCGCGGGCTGGCCCGTGCCGCCGTTGCCCTCGGGCTTCGGTCCGGCTGACCTTGGTACGTGCGTCAGGAGAACCGCTCGCGGAGCGCTTCGAGCACGGCGGGCTCCTGGGGGTTGTTGAAGTGGCGCCCGCCGGGGACGAGGCGCACCTCGGCGCCCAGGCGCTCCTCGAAGAGGCGGGTGTTGCGGCGCCAGTCCGAGGTGAACGGATCCGAGTCCGACAGCACCACCACGCAGCGGCGGAGCGCGGCGCGGATCCGCTCGAAGTCCATGGGCGTGTCGAGCCACGGCCGCAGGGTGTCCCAGGGCGTGTCGACCTCGAACCAGCCCGCGACGAACAGGGCCCCTTCCACGGTGTGCCCCGGGGGCAGCGCGGACAGGTAACGCATGATGGCCTGACAGCCGACGCTGTGGCCCAGGAACACGGTGGAGGGCGCGGGCGCGGGCCCCACGGCGGAGGCGAGGGTGGACACCCAGCCGTCGATGGTGGGCGCGCCCGGCGTGGGCATGTCCAGCGTGCGCACGTCGTCAAAGAGGACGGGCGGCGTGCGCAGCTTCGCGGTGAGCCACGGGTAGAAGTCGGTGTCGGGGCTTCCCGCCCAGCGGGGCGCCATGGCGAGGGAACGGGTCATGGGCGCAGTGTGCCGCACTCCCGTCAGGAGCGCTCAGCCCTCGCGAAGGGCCTGGGCTTCGAGCAGCGCACGGGCCCGCTCCGCGAGCCGCAGGCTGTCGGGAAGCGCCCGGCCCAGCAGGTGGGGCACGCCCACGGCCAGTGCCACCGCGTTGCTGAAGAAGCACGCTTGCACCCGCGAGAGGTCCGCGAGCGGCAGTGCGCGTTCCACCACCGGGAGCCCTTCGAGATGGCCCATGTCCAACAGCACTCCGCGAGCGATGCCCGGTAGGCACGGCGCCGCGAGCGGCGGGGTGACGAGCGCGCCGTCGAGCTGGACGAAGAGGTTCGCGGTGGGCAGCTCGCAGACCTCGTCCGCTTCGTTGGTGATGACGGGCAGGCGCGGCAGGAGCGCATGCTGGCGGAACCACGCGAGCCCCTTGTGGTTCACCGTGCGCTCCGCGCGCCGGTACGCCCCGGCCTCCACGCTGTCGAGCGTCCGCCCCTCCCGGTGCAGCGCTTCGAAGTCCGCGGCGAGCGGGCGGAACGTGCAGAGCACATGCCCATCACTGACCGCGAGCTTGCCCACGCCCGTGAAGCGCGGGCCCATGAGCGGATCCGCCTCCAGGCAGCGACGCAGTGAATCCCGCACGGCGTCCTCGTGGAGGAGCGCGGGCTCCGGGGCGCGCACCGCCGTGGGAAAGGCCGCGAGGCTCGCGCGCAGGCGTGAGAGGTGCCGCGCGAGGAACAACGGCCGCCCGGCGTCGATGCGGAACGTGGTGAAGAAGCCCGCGCCGAAGAAGAAGCCCTGGGCGAAGTCCTGGAGGCGCAGGTCCTCCCAACGCTGGACGACGCCATCGACGCAGACGGTGGAGAACATGGGACCCAGAGGCGCTCAGTGTTCCAGGAAGTTCGCGAGCAGGCGGGGGCCTTCACGCGTGAGGAACGATTCAGGGTGGAACTGCACGCCCTCCAGGTTCGCCAGCTCCCGGTGGCGCAGGCCCATCACCAGGTCTCCGGACCAGGCCGTCACCTCCAGGCACGCGGGCAGGCTGTCGCGGTCCACCACCAGCGAGTGGTAGCGCGCGGCGACGAACGGCTGCGACAGGCCCCGGAACACCCCCTGGCCCCGGTGTTCGACCTCGGCCGTCTTGCCATGCACGGGCACGGGCGCCCGCACCACCTTCGCGCCGAACACCTGGCCGATGCCCTGGTGGCCCAGGCACACGCCCAGCAGCGGCACGCGGCCCGCGAACGCGCGGATGACGTCCAGCGACACACCGGCCTCGTCGGGCGTCTTCGGTCCGGGCGAGATGACCACGTGGCTGGGCTGGAGCGCCCGGGCCTCCGCGACGGTGAGGGCGTCGTTGCGCACGACCTTGAGCGTGGCCCCCAGCGCGCCCAGGGCCTGGACGAGGTTGAAGGTGAACGAGTCGAAGTTGTCGATGAGGAGGATCATCGGGGGCTCGTGCTCGCGGCCAGCGCGAGGAGCTGGGAGCGGGCCTTGTTGAGCGTCTCCTTGTATTCGCGCCGGGGCTCCGAATCATGGACGATGCCGCCGCCCACCTGCACGTAGGCCCGGCCGTCCTTCACCACCACGGTGCGGATGACGATGTTCAGGTCCATGCCGCCCGCGAAGCTGAAGTAGCCGAGCGAGCCCGTGTAGAGGCCGCGCGGGTGCGGCTCCAGCTCCGTGATGAGCTCCATGGTGCGGATCTTCGGCACGCCCGTGATGGTGCCGCCGGGGAACAGCGCCCCCACGACGTCGAGCGGCTCCACGCCGGGCGCGAGCTGGCCTGAGACCTCCGACTCGATGTGGAGGACGTGGGCGTACTCGATGATCTCCATCAGCCGCGTGACTTCCACGGTGCCGTAGGCGCAGACGCGGCCCAGGTCGTTGCGCCCCAGGTCCACGAGCATGGCGTGCTCGGCCTGCTCCTTCTCGCTGGTGCGCAGCTCGTGCACGAAGCGCGCGTCCTCCTCGGGCGTGCCCCGGCGGCGCGTGCCGGCGATGGGGCGCGTGGTGGCGCGGCCCTCCTCCACGCGCACCAGCCGCTCGGGCGAGGCGCTGACGACCTGGAAGCCGTCCGCCTCGAAGTAGCTGGCGAAGTGGACGGGGCTCGTCGCGGACAGCGTCTCGTAGAGCGCCAGCGCGTCGCCGGGGAAGTCCACCTCCAGGCGCTGGGAGAGGTTGACCTGATACGTGTCCCCCGCGCGGATGTATTCGCGCACGCGCTCCACCGCGAGCAGGTAGGCGTCCTCGGTGAAGTTGGAGCGCCAGGGCGCCAGCGCCAGGTCCGGAGGCGGCGGGGCAGGGCGCGGCGTGGGCACGGTGGCGCGCACCTGCGAGGCCAGGAGGTCCAGCCGGCGTGAACAGTCCTCCCAGTCTGAACCCGTGGCCACCGCGGACACGGTGTGCTCCAGGTGGTCCACGACGAGGAACGTGTCCACGAAGTGCAACGCGATGTCGGGCACGCCCAGGTCGTCGTGGGGGTGGCGGGGCAGGGCTTCGAAGTAGTGGCTCGCTTCGTAGGAGAAGAAGCCCACCGCGCCGCCGCGGAACAGCGGCAGGCCGGGGAGGTCCGGGCCCTTCCACCGACGCAGCAGGCCGCGCAGGACGGCGAGCGGCGCGTCGCACTGGAGGACCCCGTCCAGCCAGCACTGCCCACCGCGCGCGGTGTAGCGAAGGAAGGGGCGGGCGCCGAGCAGGGAGTAGCGGCCCTCGCTGCTCGTGCGGGTGCTCTCCAGCAGGAAGCGCTCCCCGGAGGGCAGGGCCCGCAGCAGGTCCACCGGCCGGGCGGCGCCCACGTCCAGGCGCCGCACGAGGGGCACCTGGGTGAAGCCCTGGGCCACGAGCGCTTCGAAGCGGGCGCGATCCAACAGCGGGGGCACGGAGGAGGCGGGGGCGGCCATGCTGGAAGCGGTTCCTAGCAGGAACCGCGGGCCGGTTCGCGCCTAGACGCGGAAGCCGCTCACGACGCCCTGGATGCCCTGGAAGGCGACCTCCAGCCGCTGGATGGCGGACTCCACGTCCTCGTTCGCCTGCACGCTGTCCTTCATCATCCGCGAGAAGTCCGTCACCACCGCCGTCATCTGCACGATGCCCGCGTTCTGCTGGGTGAAGGAGCGCACGATGTCCTGGGCCGCGCTGCTGCTGTCCCGCACGGCCTCCGTCAGCTCCTGGAGGCTCTGCCCGGAGGAGAGCGCCTCGCTGATGCCCTCCGCCATCTTCTGGTGGCTGCTCTCCACGGACGTGGTGACGGCGCTCACCGACGTGCTCATCTCCGACAGCAGGCCGCTGATGCTCTGCGCGCCGCGCTGGGACTGCTGGGACAGCGACCGCATCTCCCGCGCCACCACCGCGAAGCTGCGCCCGTGCTCGCCCGAGCGCGCCGCTTCGATGGCCGCGTTGATGGCCAGCACGTTGGACTGGTCCGACAGGTCCTTCACCGTCTCCAGGATGGCGGACGCCTTGCGCGAACCCTCCGTGAGCCGCCCGATGGCCGGCATCAGCTCGCCCACCTGGGTGCGCAGGTGCTCCAGCGCCTCGCCGCTCTGCTTGAGGCGCGCCTGGCCCGTCAGGCTGGTCTGCTCCGCGCTCTTCGCGACCTGCAGCACCGTGTTGGCCTGCCGCGAGGCCTCCAGCGACCGCTCCTGGATGTCCCGCATGGCCACGCTCGCCTCCTCGATGCTGGAGGTCTGGCGCGCCAGCTGCTGGGACTGCTCGCGGCTGATGTGCGTCAGCCCCTCGACGCTGCCCGCCAGCTCCTTCAGCGTCTCCTGGAGGGTGACGGGGATGGTGCGCAGGCGCTGCACCAGGTGGTTGATGCTCTGGGCCAGCAGGCCAATCTCATCCTCGGACCGGATGTCGATGACCTGGGTGAGGTCGCCCTCGGTGGCGATGCGCGAGGCGACCTGCGTGAGGCGCAGGAGCGGCTGGGCCACCTGCGACACGAGCCACACCGACAGCGACGCGAGCACGCCCAGCAGGATGAGCCCCAGCAGGACCAGGCGCCGCTGGGAGCCGTTGTGCTCCTCCAACGTGAGGGCGAAGGAAGCCCCCATCTCCCGCTGATCCTCTTCAGTGGCGCGCGTCAGCGCGTCCCGCACCCGGTTGTAGCGCGCTGCCATCTCCGGGAGCCGGGCGGCGGCCTGGGCGTCCTTGTGGATCATCCGCTCGCTCGTGTCGCGGGCGAGGGCCACGTAGTCGCGCAGCTGCGCCTCCAGCGTGTCCAGGCGCCCCGGGGTGATGGCGGTGTTGGTGCGCCCCTCGGCGAGCCGCTGGAGGAAGTGCTTCGCGATGGCGTCTGCTTCGGCCAGCTGCTCCAGGTCCTCCGCCGCCACCGCGTCCTGGAGGCCCCGCTGCAGCTGTTGCAGGAGCACGTCCAGGTCCCGGCTGAGGAGCACCGCGGGGACATAGCCCTTCTCGATGCGCTCCAGGTGGGCCTGGGTGCTGCGCCCAAGCAGTTCCGAGAGCCCGATGATGGCCACCAGGAAGATGGCGGCCAGGACGGGGAGCAGCAGGACCTTGTGCTTGAATCGCATCGCGCCGGGTTCTCTCTGTCAGTCCAGGATTGCGACGACCTTCAACCCGGGGGTGGGAGTACCCACGGCCACATAGCCCACGGCGCCAGGGTTTGCGCGAACGAAGGCGAGGACCTCGGTCTCCGAGGGCAGCTCGGGGGGCGGCACGTCGCGGCCGGAGAAGATGCGCTGCTGCCAGAAGGCCCGGACGGCGGGCAGCGAGCGCTTCAGCACCTCGTCGCAGAAGGCGGCGCGCACCGGCGAGCTGTCGTTCAGGTCCACCGGCATCGCCGTGGTGCCCGAATCCCACTGGGTGCTCTTCTTGAAGAACAGCTGCGAGAGCCGCGAGCGGCTCACCTCCGTCACCGGGTTGGAGGGATGGACCACGACCTTGTAGGTCACCGACGGTGAGCCCTGCGCCGGTCCGGCGAAGAGCGCGAGGAACCCACACAGCAGGAACAGGGGAAGCGTTCTCATGGCGTCTCCAGAGGGACCAGGGCCTAGAAGCTGTACTGCGCGCCCAGGGACAAAAGCCGCGTGTGGGGCTCCGGGTGGAGGAGGGCCGCCAGGTCGTCGGTGGCCGCGGGCTGGGCGAAGCGGTTGCCGATGACGTTGTGGAACGACACCTTGAAGACGAGGTGGGGGTCGAACCAGTAGTTCAGTCCCACGGCGACCTCGCGGTGGCGCAGGTACGTGCGCAGCTCGCTGGGCACGGCGGTGGGCGCCCAGGTGCGAGAGCCCTCCACGCGTCCGGCCACCTGCCAGTGCGGGGTGACGAAGTACGCCGCCTCCAGGTAGCCCGTGCGCGCCTTGGCCGCCTCGGAGAACAGGTTGAAGAACTCGGCCCGCAGCCACAGCTTCTCGCCCAGGTACTCGGCGCCCGCGCCCACCACCCCCAGCACGGCGTGCTCGCCTGGCACCGTCTCCACCGGGGTCCGGGACACGAACCCGGACGTGGTGAAGCGCAGCCCTTCCAGCGGCGCCCACAGCGCCAGCCGCCCGCCGACCAGCTGCGATGCGATGACGCACAGATCGCCCTCCGCGCCGTCACAGTCCTGGGAGAGGGGCTCCTTCAGGTCGAGGAAGCCCCCGTAGGCGTCGTACTCCACCATCCACTCCGCCGGCAGGTTGATGCGGCCGGTGAGCCCCAGGCCGTCGTAGTTCTCCACGCCAATCGACGTGGGGCCGTACGTCCCCTGCGGCAGGGCGTTGAAGGGCCGCAGCGTGCCCACGTCGTAGATCTCCGAGTAGAGCGCCAGGGGCAGCTGGTTGCGGCCCGCGCGCAGGCGGAACTTGTCGGAGAAGGCGTACTCCGCGAAGGCGTAGTCCACCTCCAGCTCCAGGTCCTCGCCGGGCGCCTTCTCCAAGGAGAACTGCGTGTTGACGATGAGGCGCTCCGTGGGGAGGGCCCGGAACAGCAGCGTGCTGCCCACGTCATGCAGGCCCAGCTCGTCGTTGCCGCCCAGGTACACGTTCTCCCAGGTCCTGCCGGTGCTCAGGTGCCCATAGCCGTGGATGAAGAACTTCCCATCCGCCAGGGGCATGCCGGACGCCGTACCGCATAGCAGGAGGACTCCCAGACACAGGGAATGCCATCGCAGATGAAACATGAAAGTGCCTTTCAACGACGACCGGGGGGGACGCCGCCGCCAACTCGAACAGGGGTGCCTGTCAGAGTGGAGTGTATCTGTATAGGAAAATGGAACCCCCATGTCCAGGGGAGGGGAGGTGTGATCCACGCGCGCGCACGGCAGTCCCGGAATCGCCGCCGTTGTCCTGGAGCTGAAGGAGATGTCTGTCTATTCCGGTTATCAACTTGAGCCGTGAAACACGGGCCCGCCAGGAGCAGGTGCTCGACTGGCAGGCCCCCTTCATGCGCCCGGGAGGGGCCTCAACGGAACACGGCCATACCCATCAGGTGGGTGTCACCGGCGGTGGGCACGAGTTGGATTGATGGTTCTCCATCACCCAGAGATACACTTGGTAGTTGCCGTTGGAGACCGGATGCCCTACCTGGAGGGTCGTCTGTTTCCAGATGGCGGAGTTGAGCATCGCGTTGATGCTCGCGTCCGTCGCCGGGACGGGCATGACGCTGGTCGTCGTCAGGTTGGGCGCGTTCACGGACAGGCCGTCCGACAGTGCCGCGGCGTAGGACTGCCACGCTGCGCCGGTGGCGGGAGCCTCCCGCGGCGCGGGTTCCGGCGCGCAGGCGGCCAGGAGGGAGAGGCTCAGCGGGAGCAGCAGGCGTCTTGTCATGGAGGGGGGCTCTCTCTTGGTATTCCATGGAATACTGGAAAGACTGTTCCCAAGAGGAGCCGCCCCCGTCAAGGCTGCTGGAGGCTATGGGACGGGGTAGACGCAGACGGCGAGCGCGCCGCAGCCGAACTCGACCGCGAGCTTGTTGCAGCCCGGCTTGAAGTCCGACCGGTACATGGCCTGGGTCTGGGTCCGGCTGTAGGGCCCATTGACGCCCACGCCGCTGTAGCTGATGGACACGGTGAGGTCGCCGTTGCTCCCGGTGCCGGGGGGGATGAGCGTCGTGACGCTGCACGCGGTCTCCGCGCTGGCCTTCACCGGGATTCCCTCGCCGCCAATCTTCACGCTGTTGATCTTCATCTCGCCGCTGTTGTCGTAGACGACGTAGGCGGTGGACGAGTTGTCGATGAGCTGGCCGTCCTTCAGCGTGAAGTCGCAGGCCCCGGATGTCCAGGTGCCCTGCCGGTACTGGCCCAGGAAGGTGTTGGTGCCGTTCTGGGGCTTGAAGCGCATGGTGGTGCCCTCGAACACGACCTCGTAGTCGGGCAGGTTGTGGTTCGCGTCCCAGCGGATCATCCGCGGGCTGATGAGCCGGCCCTTGTAGAGGCCCGCGGAGGGGGAGCCGGGCAGCTCGCACATATACACCCGGTCCGACGGCTGGCCCGCGATGCCGCCATACGCGATGTCGGTCTGGTAGCCGTACTCGCTGCCGTAGCGGTTCCAGATGCCTGTCACGACCATGTTGTCGCCGCCGGTGTCCGTGTCGTCACCGTCATCGCCAGCGACGCTGGAATCACAGGCGAGCAGGGAGCAGGACAGGACACCGCCGAGGGTGAGACGCGCGAGGGAGAGATTCACCGGAGTTCCTTCAGTGGGATGGGAGGGTTTGCAGCACGATCACGTTCATGGGACCTCGGTGCCGTCGTAGAAGCGCCGCGCCCGGGCGACGGCGGACAGCCCCACCTTGCTGCCGAGCCGCCGGCCCACGAGGTCATCCGGCGTGAGGTGGATGCCGCCCCACAGCCGGGACTGCCCCGCCTGATCCGCGGCGTCGTAGTACGTGGCCCACTGCAAGTGCACGTCGGTGGACGGGCCCCGCTCGAAGGTGAGGTAGCTGTCGCGGGGCGCGACGAACTCGCCCAGGCCGCCGGGGAAATAAGCGCTGCCGGTGAGGGCGGTGAGCACCTCGGCGGAGGCGCGGCTGAAGGTGCTGTGTCCGGAGATGAAGCCCGGGAACGCGGGCGTCACGAAGGTGCGCAGCTGGTAGGGCATCCACTCGGTGGCGCGAATCCAGCCGGAGCCGCCCACCTCGTTGCGCCGGTCTCCCGGCTCACCCCGCCACGCGTGCACCACCACCAGGCCTCGGAGGTGGGCCAGGTGCGCGTGCCGCTGTCCTGGCGCGGAGCTCTCCGCCGTGACGACCTCGATGAGCCCCGGCACCAGCGGCAGGCCGTCCGGGTGGTACGACGGCCCCGCCGGCTCCGAGGACTGGCCCAACCCGCCCATGTAGCGGATCAACGACAGGGGCCGCGCGGCGAGGAACGCGCGCTTCACCTCCCACGCGACGATGGCCGCGTCGTGCACGGCCCCGTTGAGCGCCAGGTACACCTTCACGTCCCACTCCAGCGGCTCCACCTCCGGCCCCTCGCCGAACAGGCGCCGCGAGAAGCCGGGAGAATCCGCCACGCCGTTGGCGAGCACGTTCCAGTGCCCCGGCGGCGTCTCCGACTTCGGACCGTCCGCCCAGAACTCCGCCAGCACGCGCCCGAAGTCACCGCGTCGCACGAGCTGCGACGCGTAGGGCTGGCCGGTGATGGGATTGAGCGGATGGCCGGTGCCATCGTTCGTGCCCAGGCTGTTGTTGCCCAGCACGCCGGGAGACAGGTCCACCAGCTCGTCGCCGCCGAGCCCGCTCTCCTTGCGCAGCACGTCCACCACGTGCGCGCGCACCTCCGCGCCGAACACCGGCGGCCCGCCCGGGTCCAGGTACAGCCCGCCGCCCTGGGGACGCGACACGGCGAACGGCGTCACCTTGCCCCAGTGCGCGCCGATGTAGCCCTGCACGCCGGAGGTGGTGATGACGCCGTTCTGCGTGACGGCCACCGCGAGGTTGAGCGGCTGCCACACGGACGGATCCACCAGCGTCGCGCCGGGGTTGTCCACCACCAGCGGCGTGTTGACGAACTGGAAGCCCGTGGTGTCCTTGTAGTCGTTCTGCTCGTTGGCCCCGTCCTCCGTGCCTGCCTGGATGAGGGCCTGCCCGATGCGGTTGCCCAGCGCGCGCGGACTGTCGCCCGTCGTCACGGTGTCGTCCGGCGCGTAGCCGAGCTTGTCCATGAACGCGCGGAAGCACGCCGCGGAGGTGGGCCCGCCGACGGCCTTCGCGTAGCGGTGCGCGAGCACGCGGTAGGCGGCGTAGCTCAGGGCCTCCGCGCGCGCCGCCGCCACGTCCGGAGCGGTGTGCTTCTCCCGCAGGAAGACGCCGTCCGCTGTCGCGTCATACGCGGCCCACGCGTCCCACATGGCCGCGGACAGGTGGTACAGGTTGCGCGCGTGCACCGTCGGCCGGGGGATGTCGCGGCGGATGGCGCCAAGAATCTGCTCGTTCCAGCGGCGGGCGATGGTGCCTGTCGGACGCGGATCCACCGCCGCGGCGGGGCAGGTCGGCGCGGGCGCGGGGCCCGGGTCGGGCACTGGCGGCACCGCGGCCACCTCCGCGCCCCGGTGCAGCAGCGCGCCGGCGTCCAGCGAACTCGACAGCACGTTGCCGCCCACGGCCCACACCCCGCCCTCCGGATCCGTCCACGTCGCGTGCAGCGACTCCACCGTCGCGGGCGGCTCGGCGTCCACCCGTCGCCAGGAGCCCGCCAGGCGCTGGTACAGCTCACCCCGGAAGCCCGTGGCCCAGCCGGTGCCATCCGCGGAGAGGGACACCCCTTGCAGCAGGGGGCAGCCCTGCGGCGCGCGGCTCACGAAGCGGCCCGCCCGCTCGTCCAGTTCGAGGATCTCCCCGCTGCCCTCACC
>NZ_RAWA01000299.1 GCF_003611675.1 Corallococcus sp. CA053C | reverse complement strand
GCTCCGGGTGGGCGTACAGGGAGGCTCCCACCGTCGCCAGCGTGGCGGCCAGGGCAATCAGGCCCACCAGCGTGACGCGCTGGATCCACCGGTCGAGCGTGTCGTTCATCGTTGCCTCCCGCCTCCTAATGGATGGCCGTATTCACCTGCAGAATCGGCATCAGGATCGACAGGGCGACGAATGCAATCATCACGCCCATCACCACGATGAGCATGGGCTCCAGGAGGCTGGTGAGCGCACCGATGCGCACGTTCACCTGCGTCTCGTAGGAATCCGCCACGGACAGGAGCATGTCCTCCAGCTGGCCGGATTTCTCACCGATGGCGACCATGTGGTACACGAGCGGCGGAAACTGGCCGGACCGCTTGAGGGGCGTGGCGATGCTTTCGCCCTCGCGGATGGACTCGCGGGCGTTCTCCACCGCGTCCGCCAGCACCGAGTTCGTCATCACCGCCTTGACGATGTCCAGCGCCGCCAGCATGGGCACGCCGCTCTTGAGCAGCGTGGACAGCGTGCGCGCGAAGCGGGAGATGGCGAGCAGCCGCACGAGGCTGCCGAAGATGGGGGCCTTGAGGGTGAAGCGGTCCCACTTGGGCTTGCCCTTGGGGCTGCGCGTCCAGCGCATGAAGAACACGCAGCCGGCGACGATGGACGGGATGACCAGGAACCACCACGCCTGCATGAAGTTGGACGCGGCGATGAGGATGCGCGTGTTGAGCGGCAGGGTGGCCTTCATCGTCTCGAAGATCTTCGTCACCTTCGGCACGACGAACACCATCAGCAGCACCAGGATGCCGCCGCCCACCAGCAGCATGATGGCGGGGTAGAGCATGGTGCCGATGATCTTCTGCTGCAGCTTGGCCTGGTTCTCCGTGAAGTCCGCCAGCCGCAGCAGCACCGTGTCCAGCGCGCCGGAGGCCTCACCCGCGCGCACCATGTTGATGTAGATGCTGGGGAAGATCTTCGGGTGCTGGCTGAACGCGTCCGCCAGGGACGAGCCCTCGTTCACGCGCTGCTTGATGTCGGAGAGGGCGCGCTTGAGGCGCTCCTTCTCCGCCTGGTCCACCAGGGCGTTGAGCGAGTCCACGATGGTGACGCCCGCGCCCAGCAGGGTCGCGAGCTGGCGGGTGAGGATGGCGACGTCTTCCGTGCTGACGCGGCCGCCCGCGAGCTTGCGCAGGTCCACGTCGCGCGCCACGAGCGACGCGTTGGCGCCCTTGGACACGCCCGCGCGGCTGCCCTCCGCCTGCCCGAGCACGTCGGTGAGGAAGATGCCGTCCGCGCGCAGCTTGGAGCGCAGCGTCTTGGGTGAGTCCGCCTCCAGCAAGCCCTTCTTCTGCTTGCCGTGGGAATCAAGGCCTCTGTATTCGAAGACGGGCATGGCGGACTAGATGTCCTCCTGCGTGATGCTCAGGACTTCGGCGATGGTCGTCTCGCCCATTGCGATCTTCCGAACGCCGTCGTCCAGGAGCGTGATCATGCCCTTGGCGAGCGCGGACTTCTTGATGGTGGACGCGTCCACGTTCTTGAGCACCAGCTGGCGCACGTCGTCGTCCACGAACAGGAACTCGTAGATGCCGGAGCGACCGCGGTAGCCGTTGCGGTTGCACGACGGGCAGCCCACCGCCTTGTAGATGCGGTCGGTGCCAAAGCGGTCCTTGAAGCTCTGGAACGTGTAGCCCAGCTCCTTCAGGTCCGCGTCCGTGGGCGTGTAGGGCGCGCGGCAGTCCGGGCACACCCGGCGCACGAGGCGCTGGGCGAGGATGCCTGTCAGCGACGACGCCACGAGGAAGGGCTGCACGCCCATGTCCACGAGTCGCGTGACGGCGCCGGCCGCGTCGTTGGTGTGGACCGTGGAGAGCACCAGGTGGCCCGTGAGCGAGGCCTGGATGGCGATCTCCGCCGTCTCCTTGTCGCGAATTTCACCGACCATGATGACGTCCGGGTCCTGGCGCAGGAAGGAGCGCAGGCCCTGTGCGAACGTCAGGCCGATCTTCGGGGCGATGGCCATCTGGCCGATGCCCTTGAGCTGGTATTCGACCGGGTCCTCGACGGTGAGGATGTTGAGGTCGGAGGTGTTGATCTTGGAGAGCGCGCCGTAGAGCGTCGTCGTCTTGCCGGAGCCCGTGGGGCCCGTCACCAGCACGATGCCGTGCGAGCGCTTGATGACGGACTGCATCGACGAGAGCACCTGCTGGCTCATGCCGATCTCCGCCAGGTCCAAGAGCGTCGCCGTCTTGTCGAGCAGACGCATGACGATGCGCTCGCCGAAGGACGTGGGCGTGGTGGACAGACGGATGTCGATGTCGCGGCCCGCGAGCTTGATGCGGATGCGGCCGTCCTGCGGCAGGCGCTTCTCCGCGATGTTGAGCTGCCCCATCACCTTCACGCGCGCGATGATGGAGTTCTGGTAGCGCTTGGGCGGCTTGATGACCTCCTGGAGCACGCCGTCGATGCGGAAGCGCACCAGGAGCTCGCGCTCCATGGGCTCGATGTGGATGTCGCTCGCGCGCTCCTTGGCGGCGCGGAAGAGCACGGAGTTGACCAGGCGGATGACGGGGGCCTCGTCGTCCGCGTCCAGCAGGTCCTTGGGCTCCTCCAGCTCATGCGCCAGGGAGTCCAGGTCCTCGGTGGTCTCCATCTCGTCCACGAGGTCCGCGGTCTCGTTGACGGAGCGGTCGTACACGCTGTTGATGGCGTCCACGATGGTGGACGCGAGCGCGATGCGGGGCTGGATGCTCTGGCCCAAAAGCAGCCGCGCGTGGTCCAGCGCCGTGGTGTCCAGCGGATCCGCCACCGCGAGGATGACCTCGTCGCCTTCCTGGGACAGGGGCAACAGCTGCGTCTGGCGCGCGAAGTTGATGGGGATGCGCTTGACCAGGTCCGCGTCCACCTCCTCCGCGAAGATGCGCTGGAGGTAGGGCAGGTCCAGCTGGTGGCCGAGCGCGCGCGCCACGTCTTCTTCCGTGACCGCCTTCATGCCCACGAGGACTTCGCCCAGCCGTCCGCCCTTCTCCTGCTGGGCGGCGAGCGCCTCCTGGATCTTCTCCGGGGTGAGGGCGGGGACGAGCGCGCGGAGGATCTCCCCGAGCGGCCGGCCGCACAGGTACGCCTGCCCGTGGGCGACGATCTGCGTGGCGTCGTTGCGGCCCACGGGGGCGTCCGTGGACGCGGCGGAGGCTTGGAGGGTCGTGGGGTCGGCGGTCAGGTTCATGGGCTTACTCCCCGTCTCCCGGCTGGATGCGCAGCCTGTTGGCGTCGGCGTCCGGAGTGGGCGCGACGACGTCAGGTTGCGGAGCCGGTGTGGCGGGCACTGATCCTTCCGAACCCCCCGGAGGCGCTTCTAAATTTCGCGGCGCCTGGTCGCCCTGCGGGGGCGGCGTGGCGCCGTTCTGCGGGGGAGGCGCTTCCACGGCGCCCTGCCCGGGGGTCGGGGAGCCGGCCGGCGCGGTGCCACCCCCGGCGGGGGCGATGACGCGCTCGTTGGTGGTGCCGGGGCCGCCGTTCTCCACGCGCTGCGACTCCTTGAGCATGGACTGGTTCATGCGGGACAGGGGGCCGGGCTTGCGGCTGAAGTCCACCGCCACGTCGTAGCCGGGCACCTGGCCGTAGAACTGCTCCACGAACTGCTGACGCTCCTTCATCTTGCGCTCGAAGATGCGCCGGAAGTCCTCCTGGCCGCGGATGATGTAGGGCGTGAGGAAGAGCAGCAGGTTCGTCTTCGTCTTGCGGCGCGTGGTGTCGCGGAACAGGTGACCCAGCAGCGGGATGTCACCCAGCACCGGCACCTTGGAGACGGACTCCAGGGTGCGGTCCTGCATGATGCCGCCGATGACGACCGTCTCCATGTCCTTGGCGATGACCGTCGTCTTCGCGCTGCGCTTCGACGTGGTGGGGCCGAGCACGGGGTCGGACGAGGCGATCTCCTCCGTCTGCTCCGTGATGACGAGCCGGATGTAGTCGCTCTCGTTGATCTGCGGCTTGACGGTGAGCTTCAGCTCCACGTTCTGGCGGGTGATGGGCGCGTAGAGCGAACCCAGGCCGCCCAGCGAGCCCAGCAGGGACGGGTTGATGCCGCCCGTGGCGCCGCCGGCCGCGCCGGTGACGGAGCTGCCCAGGCTGGACGGGGAGAAGCCGGACTGGAAGGGCACGTTCTGGCCCACCGTGATTTCGGCCTCCTCGTTGTCGCTGGTGAGCAGGTGCGGCGTGGACAGCACGTTCACGTCCGAGGACTGCTGCATGGCGTTGAGCACCACGCCGAAGGCCGGGATGTCGATGCCCAGGGCCTTGAGCTCCGGGAGGACGGGGCCCTGGATGCCGGCGAGGAAGCCGCCCATGCTGGCCAGGTTCGCCAGCGAGAAGGACGGGGGCACGCCGCCGCCGCTGTAGTTGGTGCCGAAGATGCCGGGGATGGCGCCGTCGTCCGTCTTGAGGCTGAAGCCCTGGTGGAAGTTGATGCCGAACTCGCTGTTGCGGTCCAGGTTCACTTCCATGATCACCGCCTCCACGAACACCTGGCGGCGCGGCTGATCCAGCTGCTGGATGATCTGGACGATGTTCTTGTAGTCCGACTGGCTGGCCACGATGACGAGCGAGTTCGTGCCCTTGTCGGCGGAGATCTTCACCTCGCCGCTGAACAGCTCCGCGGCCTGGGTGGGCGCGCGCGGCAGGCCCTGGGGCTGCTGCGGGATGGGGCCGCGCTGCGGGCGGTTGGCGGTGCCCTGCGCGAGCGACTGGAGGGTGCTGGCGAGCTCCTCCGAGTTGGCGTTCTCCAGCGGGTAGACGTTGATGCGGTTGCCGCTGCCGGACGGGATGTCGATCTCCCGCACCAGGTCCTGGATGCGGCCGAAGGCGGCGGGGCTGGCCACGACGATGAGCTTGTTGGTGCGCTCGTCCGGGATGATCTGCGACAGCGTCACCGCGCCGCCGGAGTCCGCGCCGCCAGAGGACACGCCGCCCTCACCGGGAGGCACGCCGGGGCTGCCCTGGGGGAAGTTCGCCGGGCGCTGGCCGGGGCGCGCGCCGCCCTTGGCTTCAAAGAGCTTCTGGACGGTGTTGGCCACGTCCTGGGCGGTGGCGTACTGCACCTGGATGACGCGCATCTCGTCGCTGGAGGAGCGGCTGTCCAGCTGGTTGATGAGGCGCTCCAGGCGGTGGATGTTGGAGCCCACGTCGTTGACGATGATGGTGTCCGGCGGGTACGGGATGGTGTCGCCGTCCTTGGACACCAGCTGCTGGAGCACGCCGCGCAGGGGCTCCACTTCCACGTACTTGATCTTGAACAGCTTGGTGACCATCTGCTCGTTCGTGGTGTACGGCGTCGTGTCGTCCACGATGGTCGGGATGGGGTTCTGCTTCGCGGAGCGCTTGTCGACGATCTTCAGGAAGCGGCCGTACGGGTAGACGGCGAGCCCGTTGGCGTCGAGCGCGGCAAGGAACGCGGAGTAGAACGAGTCCGCGTCCACCTCCACGCGGCCGTTCTCCGGACCGATGATGGAGATCTTCCCGCGCACGTTCTCCGGGAGGATGAAGGTGCGGCAGGTGGCATCCGACACGGTCTGGACGAGCTTCTCGATGTCCACCTTGTCGAAGTAGATGCCGTAGCGCGCGTTCCGACGGGCCTCCTCACAGGAAGGCATCTGGCGGGGACCCTGATTCTCCTCGGCGCCAGTGTTGGCCGGAGCCGCGCCGCGGGCCGGCGGGGTGGTTCCCTGCGGGGTGATGGTCCGGTCGCGCTCACCCGTGGCGGGGGGCGGCGTACCAGGCTGCGAAGGACGGCGCTGGGCCCACGCGGGGACGGAGAGCGCGAGGCACAGGCAAAGCATCCAGGACGGGAGCGTCTTCATGGAGGAGCGGGCGCTGACGGGGTGTTTAACGGACGTTGTAGGATTTGCGGATCGGCGCTCCGTTGCGCTCGATCTCGATCTCGATACGAGAGGAGTCCTTCAGCTTCGAGTAGACCTCCAGCGCCTTCTCAGGGCTGTTCATGTCGAAGCCGTTGATGCGACGGATGACGTCACCGTTCTGGACGCCGATCTTCGAATAGATGGAGTCCGGGCGGATGGAGAACAGCTTGAAGCCCACCGACTGACCGTCCTTGAAGGCGGGCACGATGCGCGCCTGCATGGCCACGTCGTTGAGGTTGCTCAACGTCTTGTCGATTTCAGCCTTGGGGACTTCGTACTCGTTCTCCCCGGTGGACTTGATGCCGTTGCCCAGGCCGTTGGATGCGGTGGCCGTGGGCGCGGCGACGGGAGGCGGGGTGTAGGCGGCGACCGCGCCATCCCCGGGCTGCCCGTCGATGAACTCCTTGCGACCGCCGTTGTTGATGATGACGCGCTCGCGTTCGATCTCCATCACGGTGGCGCCCATCAGGGTGTTGCCGATCATGTACGTCTGCGACCGCTGCGTGGTCATGTCCTGGATGGACGCGAACGACCAGTCCGCGTTGCCGGCGACGAGCGTGCCCAGCAGCTTCACCCGCAGGCCGCTCTTGGCGGGCGGCGCGTTGGCGTCGAACTCCGGGGTGGTGGGCTCCTTCACCGCGACCTCCGGCTCCGGCAGCTTCACGCCGGTGAGGCGCGACAGGCGCTCCGCGTCGATGGAGGCCAGGACGGTGTCGGTGGTGTGGGTGCGCTGGGCGACGCGGGGAGACGCCTCGGCGGAGGGCGCCGGGGAGATGCTGGATTCAACGAACAGGTTCACCGTGCGCGCCGCCAGCAGGGCGACGAGCAGGATGAACAGCAGGTTCACGGTCCAGAAGTACTTACGAAAGAAGAGTTCCATCACGCTTCCGGGAGAAAGCCAGCCCCACGGGTACCGTGAGCAAGGCAGGTGCCATCGCTGGGCGGGTTTGAAACCCAGGACCTACGGCCAAGTCCTCGGAATTATTTCGGAATAGGACGCGGGCCCGGCCGGGTGGGCGGCCCTGACAACGCGTCCGGACATTTTGTCAAAAGCAGGCGGGGGCCGGTGTGACGGCCTGTCAGTCCGCCCGTCCATCCGGCACGCCCGGAGGGGAGGGGGCGACAGGGGGGGCGTCCGGTCCCAGCTGCTCGCGCTCCAGCTTGCGGTAGATGGTGCGCGCGGCGATGCCCAGCAGGCGGGCGGCGAGCGTCTTGTCGCCCTTGGTGTGGCGCAGCGTCTCGTGGATGACCCGGCGCTCAATCTCCTCCATGGGAGTGCCAATGGGGATGACGAGCTGTCCTGCCGAGCCCAGCGGGCCCTTGCGCACGGACTCCGGCAGGTCGCTGGCCTCCAGCACGTCCGTCTTGGCGAGCACCACGGCGCGCTCCACCGCGTGCTCCAGTTCACGCACGTTGCCCGGCCACGCGTAGTTCTCCAGCACGCCCAGCGCGTCCGGGGAGAAGCCGCGCAGCACCTTGCCGTTCTTCGCGGAGAAGCGGCGCAGGAACGCGTCCGCCAGCAGCGGGATGTCCTCGCGGCGGGACGCGAGCGCGGGTACGCGGATCTCCACGACGTGCAGGCGGTAGTAGAGGTCCTCGCGGAAGCGGCCTTCGGCCACCTCCTTCTGCAGGTCCTTGTTGGTGGCGGCGACGAGCCGCACGTCCACCTTCACCGTCTGCGTGCCGCCCAGCCGCTCCAGCTCTCCCTCCTGGAGCACGCGCAACAGCTTCACCTGCGCGGCGAGCGGCATCTCCCCCACTTCGTCGAGGAAGAGGGTGCCGCCGTGGGCGCGCTCGAAGCGGCCCTCGCGCCGGGCCACCGCGCCGGTGTACGCGCCGCGCTCCACGCCGAAGAGCTCCGCCTCCAGGATGCTCTCCGGGATGGCGCCGCAGTTGACGGCGATGAAGGCCTGGCGCGCGCGGGCGGAGTGCTCATGCAGCGCTCTGGCGGCCAGCTCCTTGCCGGTGCCGGACTCGCCCAGCAGCAGCACCGTGGCGGTGGAGGGCGCGGCCTGGCGGATGGTGTCCAGCATGGCGCGGAAGGCGGGGGACTGGCCCACCATGGCGCGGCCGCCCGCGGGGTTGATCTCCGCGAGCTTCGCCTTGAGGGAGGTGTTCTCCTGGACGAGCGCCTGCTTCTCCAGCGCCTTCTGCACGGCCTTCACCAGGGCGTGGCGCTTGAGGGGCTTGGTGATGAAGTCGTAGGCGCCGTCCTTCATGGCGGCCACGGCCGTCTCCACCGTGCCGTAGGCCGTCATCAGCACCACCTCCACGTCCGGGCGGATGGTGCGGCTGGCCTTGAGCAATTCCTGGCCGTCCATGCCGGGCATCATCAGGTCGGTGACCATGACGCTGACCTCCGGGCGGCGGAGCAGCTCCAGCGCCTCCGTGCCCTGCGCGGCGGCGAGCGTGGCGAAGCCTTCCCGCTGGAAGATGCGGGCTACAGAGTCGAGATTGGCGCGGTCGTCGTCGACGACCAGGACCGTGGGAGCAGTCATGGGGTGCAAGGCCTCTTCTACTCCCACCCTGCAATCCCCATTCCCTTCAAGCCTGCTCTTCGTCCGGTTCCAGGGGGCCACCGCCCATGCGGCCAATGTCCTCGCGGCGCACCTTGTCCAGGTTGAAGCGCCGGGCGCTGGCCAGCATGCGGTCCACCGTGGCGTCGAAGGTGGGAGGCGAGCCGTCCTTGCGGAAGCGCAGGAAGTTGATCCGGGCGACGACGAAGTTCTTGAGGTAGGGGCTCTGGAGGCCGCGCTCCTTGAGGCCCGCGACGACGGCCACCACCGCGTCGTCCAGTTCCAGCAGCTTGTCCGCGCGGGCGTCGCGCAGGGCCAGGGCCTCCGGGAGGGGCAGCTCCTGGAAGCCCTCCACCACCTTGACGAAGGGGTGGTAGGCGCCGGCGGAGAAGCGGGGGCGCTTCTCGTACGCGGCGCCGAGCGTGAGGAAGGACGGCTCCTCGAAGAGGTGGGCGAAGGCGGACTCGCGGCCCGGGCGGCCCGCGCCCACGAGGCCCCGCGCCATGCGGATGACCTCCAGGGAGCGCTCCTTCAGGTTGTGGGCCTTCTCCGTGTTGAGGGCGAGGATTTGATAGGCCACGTCCTCTTCCGGCAGCAGCAGCGCGACGATGGACTTCGCGCCCAGCATGCGGCTGGCGTGCAGGCGGTGGTTGCCGTTGGGCGTCCAGTAGTGGCCCTCCACCCGCACGGCGATGACGGGGTCGAGGAAGCGATCCAACCGCTCCATCGCGGTGGCGAGCCGCTTCACGTGGGGCTCGGACAAATCCCGCTGGTAGGGCGTGGGCTCCACCTTGTCGATGGGCAGCACGGCGAAGATGACGGGGTGGCCGCCCAGCGGATCACGGTAGACGGACAGCACCTGTCCGCCGTCCTCGCGCACCGCCTGGAGCAGGGCGTCCGGGAAGGCCACGGCTTCGCTCGCGACCTCCGCGGCGGAGAGGCCTCGCGACCGGGGCTCGGCCTTCTTGCGTCGGGGCTTGCGCGGGGTGGCCGACTTGGACTTCGCGGGGGCGGACTTGCGGGCGGACTTCGCGGCCATGCGGGCGGACCCTCCTTGCCGTTAGCGTGAGGGCCCCCACCGTACGCGACGAAGCCGGGCGCGCTAGGCACCCGAAACGGTGAGCTGTCGGAAGCGGACAGTGGGTGCTCCGGCCGCGCCGCCGCGGAACTGGAGGTCGCTGCCCACCGCGTCCACGTCCTTCAACATCTGGAGGAGGTTGCCCGCGACGGTGACCTCCTGCACCGGGTGCGTCAGCTCACCGTTCTCAATCCACAGGCCGTTCGCCCCGCAGGACATATCTCCGGACACCGGATCCGCGCCGTGGCCGAGCAGCGCCGTCACGTACAGCCCCCGGGGCACCTGGCGGATCAGCTCCTCGGGCGTCTGCGTCCCCGGCTCCAGGTAGAGGTTGGTGGTGCCGATGCCTGGGAGCGCGCTGTAGCCGCGGGACGCGTTGCCGGTGGTGCGCGCCTTCGCCTTGCGCGCGGTGAAGGCGTCGTAGAGGAAGCCGGAGAGCACGCCCCCGTCCAGGATGGGCGTGCGTCGGGTGGGGACGCCCTCGCCGTCGAAGGGCGCGGTGGCGAGCCCCCGGGGCAACAGGCCGTCATCCACCAGCGTGACGTGCTTGCCCGCGAGCCGCTTGCCCACGTGGGGCGCGAGCACGCTGGACTGCTGGTACACGGCGTTTCCGTCCGCGGCCTGGGCCACGTTCTGCACGAAGCTCGCGGCCACCAGCGGATCGAACACCACGGGCACCTGCTGCGTCTTCACGGACTTCGCGCCCAGCATCCGCACCGCGCGCTTCGCCGCCTCGCGGCCGATGGACTCCGGCGACTCCAGGTCGTCGAAGAAGCGCTTGTAGTCCAGCCAGTAGCCCGTCTGGAGCTGGCCGTCCTGCGACGCCACCGGCATGGCGAAGAGGTACACGTACGTGCCGGAGTAGCCGCCCGTGGCGCCCTCGCTGGAGGCCAGGTACACCTCCGTCACGAAGTCGCCCGCGGACACGGAGTCGAACGTGATCACCCGCGCGTCCTCGGCCCGGCCCGCGCGCTCCGCCTCCAGCGCGGCGTTGATCTTCCAGTCGCCAGGGAGGTTCGCCACCTTCGGATCAAACAGGAGGCCCGTGTCGCCCCGCTTGCCCAGGTCCCTGGAGGAGGGCAGGCCGTTGAGCTTGCTGGGCGCGGCGGCCTCCGCCAGCTGCACGGCCAGGTCCACCACGCGCTCCAGCCCGGCGGGGGTGAAGTCGGAGGTGTACGCGAAGCCCAGCCGGTCCTTGACGAAGACGCGCACGCCCACGCCCTTGCTGGCCGCTTCGGTGAGGTCCTCAATCTGGCCTTCGCGGACGCGCACGCTGCTCTGGCGGCCCACCTCCAGGTACGCCTCGGCCTGCTTCGCGCCCCGCTTCACCGCGCGCTGGACGATCTTCTTCGCGAGCTGTTCGTAGTTCACGTTGTCGTTCCTTCGCAGAAGCGTGGGCCTTCAGCCGACCCGGGTGCCGCCCACGGTGACGTTGTCGATGCGCACGGTGGGCAGGCCCACCCCCACGGGCAGCATCTGCCCGTCCTTCACGCAGATGCCCATGCCGGGATCCGGCATCGGGTCGCTGCCCACGCGGCTGATGTTCTTCAGCGCCTCCGGCCCCACGCCGATGAGGATGGCGTTCTTCACCGGCCGGCCCAGCTTCCCGTCCTCAATCTGGTAGGCCTCGCTGACCTCGAAGACGAAGTTGCCGTTGCTGATGTCCACCTGGCCTCCGCCGAAGGTGGCGCAGTACAGGCCGCGCTTCACCTCCTTGAGGATGTCCTCGGGCGCGTGGTCCCCGGGCGCGAGGAAGGTGTTCGTCATGCGCGGCAGGGGCAGGCTCTTGAACGAGTCGCGCCGGCCGCTGCCCGTGGAACGCTGGTTCATCAGCTTCGCGTTGAGCTGATCATAGAGGTAGCCCTTGAGGACGCCGTTCTCGATGAGGACCTTGCGCTCGCCCGGCACGCCCTCGTCGTCGATGTTGATGGAGCCGCGCGCGTTGGACACCGTGCCATCGTCGATGACCGTGACGAGGTCGGACGCCACCTTCTCCCCCAGTTTCCCAGCGAACAGCGAGGTGCCCTTGCGGATGAAGTCCGCCTCCAGGCCGTGGCCCACCGCCTCGTGCAGGAGGATGCCGCTCCAGCCCGGGGCCAGCACCACCGTCTGCGGACCCGCCACGCAGTCCACCGCGCCCAGCGTGGCGATGGCCTGGCGCGCGGCCTCCTCACCCACGCTCTCCGGCGTCACGCTGTCCCAGTAGCTGAAGGACACCCGGCCGCCGCCGCCGTACATGCCGGTGCGCCGCTCGCCGCTCTTCCCCAGCGCCACCACGTGCACGCTCAGGCGGGACTGGTCCTGGGTGTCCTCGCTGTAGCGGCCTGCCGTGTTGGCCACCGCGATGCGCCGCGTCTGATCCACATAGGCGGCGTTCACCTGTTGGATGCGCCCGTCAAAGGCGCGTGCGGCCGCGTCCGCGCGGGTGATCAGCGCCGTCTTCCGGGCCACCGCCACGTCCTCCAGCGGGTGGGTCACCCGGTAGTGGCTGGGCACCGCGACGCGCTTGATGGGGAAGGCGCGCTCGGAGCCGCCGCCCTGGGCGATCATCGCCGCCGTGCGCGCGGCCCGGAGCAGCGCGGGTTCATCCCAGTCGTCGGAGTAGGCGTACCCCACCTTGGCCCCGGTGATGACCCGCACGCCCACGCCCTGCACCAGCCCCACCTGGGCGCTCTTGATGCGCGACTCCTCCAGCACGACGGCGGTGGTGGACGTGCGCTCCACGTACACCTCCGCGAAGTCCGCGCCCCGGCCCATGGCCTCCGCCAGCAGCCGCTCCAGGAGGCCCGGGGGCAGGAGGGGGGAGGAGAGCGCCTGCCGCGCGGCCAGGGG
>NZ_RAWA01000298.1 GCF_003611675.1 Corallococcus sp. CA053C | reverse complement strand
GAGCATGGCAGACAGGGGGAGGGCCGGCAAAACAAGCCGGCGCCCGCGGCTTCAGGCAATACGGCGCGCGGGCCCGGGGATTTCCTCGGTGAGGCCGGGGACCGCCCGGTTCTTGCCGTCCACGAACACCACCTTGGGCTTCCAGTTCGCCAGCTCCGCCTCCTCCACCTCCGCGAAGGTGGCGAGGATGACGAGGTCGCCGGGCTGGTTGAGGTGCGCGGCCGCGCCGTTGATGCAGATGACGCCGCTGCCCGCCTCGCCCTCCAGGGCGTACGTCTCCAGCCGGGTGCCGCGGGTGACGTTCCACACCGCGACCTTCTCGAACGGGAGGATGTCCGCGGCCTGGAGCAGGTTGCGGTCGATGGTCACCGAGCCCTCGTAGTCGAGGTCGGCCTGGGTCACCGTCGCGCGGTGGATCTTGGACTTGAAGAGGATGCGGCGCATGGCGGGGGGCCCTCTGGGAGCGGCGCAACCGTAACGGCTCCCCTGCCCGGGGACAACATCCCTGGTGTCCCACGCTCCGCCTGCTCCCCTGCAAGCCCTCCAGCAGCTATTTCTTGAAGGTGAGCAGCTGGCTCAGGTTCAGGGGCACGGACTGCGCGTCCGAGGTCAGGTTGCCATTCAGGCTCACCTGCGCGTTGCCGCCCGAGCGCAGGGCCATGGCCGCCGACGCCGCGCTCGCGAAGTTGATGGTCAGGGGCAGGGTGATCTGCTTGGTCCCGCTGGCGTCCAGCATGCCCAGGTTGCCCGTGTTCAGGTTGCCCACGCTCGCGCCCGCCACCTTGAGGGCGCCGGTGATGCCGGACACCGGCAGCGGAAAGCCGTTGCGGTTGGTGATGGAGAGGGGGAACTCCACCGTGGCCCCGCTCAGCGTGACGTTCGTGATGCGCGGCGCCTGGAACTGCACCTGGGGAATCTTGGGGACCGCGAAGGTGCCCTCCTTCTCCAGCGGGAGCTTGATGATGCCGATGGGCGTCTGGACGCCCAGCGAGCCCTGGGCCTTGAAGGCCGCCACGTCCTTGTTGAGGAACGTCGTCACCACCGGCGCGATGTCCGCGAACTTCACGTTGGCGGGGAAGACGAGCTCGCTCTTGCCGTTGGACTTGAGGTTCACGCCGCTCTTCGGCTTGCCGGCGACCACCTGCTTGCCCTCCACGAAGAAGGCGTAGTCCACCGACGCCAGCTTCAGGCCGAGGCCGTTCGGATTGTCCAGCTCGTACACCAGGTCCACCGTGGCGTCCGACAGCGACGCGTTCGCCAGCCGCGCCGTCTTGAAGCGCAGAGTGGGCTTCTTGAAGGCGCCATTGAGCAGGCTCTGGAGCGCGGCACAGCCGCTCAGCGTGAAGACGGACAGGGTGAGGAACACCAGGAACGCGCGTTTCTTCATGGGCATGGGCGTAGCAGAGGACGCGCCCGGTCCGCGCGGGATTCAATCCCGGCGCGCGAGCGGACCCTTGGCGGGTGGGTGCACCTTCGGCACACCAATGGTATGCGGCCAGGGTCTCCCCCGTGCCGGAGGTTGGCCCGCCGTGACAGGTGGCATCTTCTCTCACCCCCTCGCCACCTCGCCGGGAGCCCCCGCCGGGCGTCCGCGTGGCCCGCGGGGTCCGTTCGTACCGCTCGCGCTGGCGTCGCTGACGTTGCTTGCGTTGGCGACGGGCTGCTCGCGTGCGTCCGGCGAGTCCGCGGGGGCCTCCGGCCCGGTGCGGCAGATGGCCCTGAAGCCGTGCCGGCTGGACGGGGTGGCCGCGCAGACGCTGTGCGGCACGCTGGAGGTCTTCGAGGACCGGACGGCGGCGAAGGGCCGCAAGCTGTCCCTGCGCGTGGTGGTGGTGCCCGCGCTCGCGTCGCAGCCGCAGGAGGATCCGCTGTTCTTCCTCGCGGGCGGCCCGGGGCAGGCGGCCTCGCGCACGCGCATCCTGCCGGCGCTGGACCGGATCCGCCGTCAGCGCGACATCGTCTTCGTGGATCAGCGCGGCACGGGGGACTCGCACCCGCTGGACTGCGAGGCGCTCAATCCCTCGCGCGCGTCGCTGGCGGAGCGCTTCGAGGACCGCGAGGACGCGGACGTGCTGCCCCAGTGCCGCAAGGGCTGGGACGCGGATGAGCGGCTGTACACCACGTCCATCGCGATGGACGACCTGGACGATGTGCGCGCGGCGCTGGGCTACAAGCAGGTGAACCTGTGGGGCATCTCCTACGGGACGCGCGCGGCGCTGGTGTACATGCGCCAGCACCCGGACCGCGTGCGCACGTCCATCCTGGATGGTGTCGCCCCCATGGGGCAGTACCTGCCGCTGTACGCCGCGCGCGACGGCCAGCGCGCCCTGGATCTGCTGCTGGAGGCGTGCGCGAAGGACGCCGTCTGCGCGAAGGCCTACCCGGACCTGCGGGCCCGCACGGAAGGATTGCTCGCGAAGCTGGACGCCACGCCCGCGAAGGTGCGCGTGGCCCATCCGCGCACGGGCGTGCCGGAGGACTTCACGCTCACCCGGCGCGTCTTCGTGTCGGAGATGTTCGCGCTGCTCTACAGCCCGGACGTCGCGTCGCTGGTGCCGCTGATGCTGGACCGCGCGGCGAAGGACGACTGGACGCCCTTCGTGGCGCTGTCGTTGGGGCTCACCGACGAGGTGGCGCGCACCACCAGCCGGGGCATGTTCCTCGCGGTGGTGTGCGCGGAGGACGCGCCCTTCTTCACCGAAGCGGACGCCGAGCGCGAGGCGAAGGGCACCTGGTTCGGTCCGCGCATGGCGCTGGACGTGAAGAAGGCGTGCGCGAAGTGGCCCGTCGCGGACGTGCCGAAGAACTTCCGCGACCCGGTGGTGTCGGACATTCCCACGCTGCTGCTGTCCGGCGAGTTGGATCCGGTGACGCCGCCGCCCTGGGGTGAGCAGGCGAAGCAGACGCTGTCGCACAGCCTGCACGTGGTGGTGCCGGGGCTGGGGCACAACACGGTGGGCGCGGACTGCGCGCGCTCGCTGATGGCGGAGGTGCTCACGCGCGGCAGTGTGGAGGGCCTCACGCCCGACTGTGGGAAGGGCCTGAGGCGGCCGCCCTTCTTCACCTCCTTCGCCGGCCCCGTGCCTTGAGGTCAGGACTCCAACGCCCATGATTGAAGCCAGGAACCTGCACAAGCAGTTCGGCAAGGTGACGGCGGTGGAGGACGTCACCTTCACCGCGGAGGACGGCGTCATCACGGGCCTGCTGGGCCCGAACGGCGCCGGCAAGACGACGACGCTGCGCATGCTCTACACGCTGGTGCGGCCCGACAGCGGCACCGCCACCGTGGACGGCGTGGACGTGGCGAAGGATCCGCAAGGCGCCCGTCGCGCGCTGGGCGTGCTGCCCGACGCGCGCGGCCTCTACCCGCGCCTCACCGCGCGCGAGCACGCCCGGTACTTCGGCGAGCTGCACGGGCTGTCCGGCGCGACGCTGGATGCGCGCGTGGAGGAGCTGGTGGAGCTGTTGGAGATGAAGGACATCGCGGACCGGCGCACGGAGGGCTTCAGTCAGGGCGAGCGCGTGAAGGTGGCGCTGGCGCGCGCGCTGGTGCACGGCCCCCGCAACGTGCTCCTGGACGAGCCCACCAACGGGCTGGACGTGATGGCCACGCGCTCCGTGCGCACGCTCTTGCGCAAGCTGAAGGCGCAGGGCTGCTGCGTGGTGTTCTCCAGCCACGTGATGCAGGAGGTGGCCGCGCTGTGTGACCGCATCGTGGTGGTGGCGCGCGGGCGGGTGGTGGCGGACGGGACGGCGGACGCGCTGCGCGCGCGCACCGGCAAGGACAGCCTGGAGGAAGCCTTCGTGAGCGTGATTGGCAGCGAGCAGGGGTTGCGCGAATGAGGCGGCTCGTCGGGACGGTGCTGCGCAAGGAGGTGCGGGACCACCTGCGCGACCGGCGCACGCTGGGCTCCGCGGTGCTGTGGCCGCTGTTGGGCCCGCTCGTCTTCCTGGTGATGTTCAACATCATGGCCTCCTGGTACCGGCAGGACCGGCCGCTGGAGATGCCCGTGGTGGGCCGTCAGCACGCGCCCAGCCTGATGGCCTTCCTGGAGCGCTACGGCGCGAAGCTGTCGGAGGCGCCCACGGACTACGAGGCGCTCGTGCAGGCCGGCACGCTGGACGTGGTGCTGGTGGTGCCGGACGACTACGCGGAGGACTTCGCCTCCGGACGCACCGCGGCGGTGCGGCTGGTGGTGGACAGCTCGCGCAACAAGGCGCGCCAGTCGGTGCAGCGCGCGCAGCGGATGCTGGGGGCGTACTCGCAGCAGATGGGCAGCCAGCGCCTGTTCGCGCGCGGCGTGGCGCCGGAGCTGGCGGTGCCCGTGCGCGTGGATGAGTTGGATTTGTCCACGCCGGAGCGCACCGCGGCCACGGTGCTCACCACCATCCCCCTGTTCCTGGTGATGGCGGCGTTCGCGGGCGGCATGCAGCTGGCCAGTGACACGATGGCGGGCGAGCGCGAGCGTGGCTCGCTGGAGCCCCTCTTGCTCAACCCCGCCCCGCGCGGCGCGGTGGTGGCGGGCAAGTGGCTGGCCACGTGCGCCATGGCGAGCGCGGGCGTGCTGCTGTGTCTCTTGGGATACTTCCTGGTGGTGAAGCGCGTGCCGCTGGAGGACCTGGGCGTGCGCGCCCGCTTCGACCTGCAGGCCGCGCTGGGGATGCTCGCGGCGGTGCTGCCGCTGGTGCTCGCCGCGTCCGCGGTGCAGATGTGGGTGTCCACCTATGCGCGTTCGTACAAGGAGGCGCAGACGTACCTGTCGCTCCTGATGGTGCTGCCCACGCTGCCGGGGATGATGCTGGCCCTGTCCCCCCTCCAGACGCAGCCGTGGATGTTCGCGGTGCCGGTGCTGGGGCAGGAGCTGCTCGCGGCGGAGGTGATGCGCGGCGAGACGCTGGGCCCCGTGCCCTTCCTCCTCGCGTTCCTGTCGTGCCTGGTGGTGTCCGCGGTGGCCCTGCGCTTCACCACGCGGCTGTTGTCCGAAGAGCGCATCATCTTCGGCCGGAGCTAGCGAGCAGGCGTGAAACGCCCCGTGAGTGTCGCCGGGGCGCCGTTGTTTCACGCGGGGGCCCGATGTCCGCGTGACAGGGCTGGCGAAGTGCCGTCCAATGGCTCGCGATGACTCCTGAGAGAGAAGCCCTCCTGCCCTTCGCGCCGGCCTCCGTGGCCTCCTCGGAGGGTGAGCCGCGGTTCGGTACGTACCAGGGTGAGCTGCCCGAAGTGGACCTGCCCAAGCTGTTGGGGAAGTGGGCCCCGGGGCGCACCACGCGGCTGCTCAAGCGCAAGCGCTGGCACTACACCTTCGTCGCCACGCAGGAGGTGGCGGCGCTCTTCGCGGTGGTGGACCTGGGCTACACGGCCAACGCCTTCGCGGTGGCGGTGGACCTCCAGGAGAAGAAGCCCCTGTGCGACGTGAGCTTCCTGGGCGTGCCCGGGCCGCTCGCGGAGGTGAGCGACAAGCCGGGTGCGGGGCTGGTGGCCGCGTTCCGCACGCTGGGCGGCCGCATGTCCGTCAAGCGCGGCGAGGCCGACGAGCGCTACCAGGTGGAGGTGGACGTCAGCCGCATGCGCACGCAGTCGCTCCAGACGTTCCAGTGGAACGGCGAGCTGCTGGTGGCGGGCGGCCCGCCGGCCCTCACCGTCATCGCGCCCGTGGCGGGCGACGGGCTGGTCAACGTCACCCAGAAGCGCAGCGGTCTCCTGGCCTTCGGCAGCCTGGAGGCGGGCGGCAAGCGCTTCCGGTTGGACGGCGGCGTGGGCGGCATGGACTACACGCAGGGCTATCTGGCGCGGCACACCGCCTGGCGTTGGGCCTTCGCGGCGGGGCGTCTCCCGGACGGCACGCCCGTGGGCATCAACCTGGTGGAGGGCTTCAACGAGGGCGACGCCCAGGCCAACGAGAACGCCGTCTGGCTGGGGGACCGGCTCTACCCGGTGGGCCGCGCGCGCTTCGAGTACAACGCGAAGGAGCTGCTGGACCCCTGGCACCTCACGACGGCCGACGGCGCGGTGGACCTGCGCTTCAAGCCCATCTATGTGCACCGAGAGGAGCGCAACCTGCGCCTGGTGGTGAGCCACTTCGCCCAGCCCGTGGGCTTCTTCGAGGGCACCGTGCGCGTGGCCGGCCGCGAGCTGCAGCTGTCCAACGTCCCCGGCGTCACCGAGGACCAGGACATGCTCTGGTAGCAGCCCCACGAACCCTGGAAGCGGCCGTGCATGCGCGGGACGCGAAGCGCTGACGTCCCGGGTTCGTGGAAGCAGGGGGGCGCCGCAAGGCTTCACGCCCCCCTTCGTCGCCGAGGAGGGTATCGCACCATGTCCTGTCCGCACTGTGGTCAGCCGCTCCCTGAAGGCGTGTCGTCGCGGACGTGTCCCCACTGCGGCCGGAGCGTGACGCGGGCCGGGGACGCGCCGGAGTCGCCGGTGATGGATGACGTGGCGGACAAGGCGCGGAAGGCCGCGGACACCGCGGGCCGCGCGGTGCAGGACGTGCTGGATGATCCGCGGCTGCGAGAGCGACTGCCCGGGGGCTCGCTGCCGCTGCTCGGCGCGGGGCTGGTGGCGGCCGCGGTGCTGGTGCCGGTGCTGCCCTTCGTGGGCGGGGGGCTGGAGCTGCCGTGGGCGGTGTTGATGCTGGCGGCGAGCCTGATGCTGGGTGCTCGTGAGCTGGGCGCCGTGGGCCGCAAGCCGCCCGCCGCCTTGGAGCCGGTGGTGCAGTGGGCGTCGCACCCGGCCTTCCTGCCGATGTTCACGGCGCTCACCGTGACGGAGGCGTTCCTGTCGCTGGGCCTGGGCGTGGCGCCGCTCCTGTGGGTGCTGGCGGCGCTGGTGGTGGGTTCGGTGCAGTGGCGGGTGTTCCGGGCGTCGCCCGCGGCGCAGGACGAGTTGCCCCGGCGGCCGGGCGAGGTGCGGCTCAAGCGGTGGGTGTTCGCGGGCGTGGCCGCGTGCGCGGTGGGGATGCTGCTGCCGTGGTCCTCGAGGCTGGGCGCGCCGGTGGGCGGGCTGTTCCTCCAGCGCGAGCGGACCATCACGGTGGACAGCAACTTCGGGCGGGAAATTGAAGACACGCACACCTGGCAGCGGGATCCGTTCCTGGGCGGTGCCCCGCGCTATTCCGTGTCCGGCCAGTCGCGGCTGGGGGCGACCGGCGTGGTGCTGTCGCTGCTCGCGCTGGGAGTGCTGGCATCGGTGCGGCGCGCGCGTCAGGCGCTGCCGCCGGCGGTGGCGCCGGTGCTCGCGGGGCTCGTCACGCTCTGGGCGCTGACGGGCCTGTCGGCGCGGCTGGGGCCCTGGCTGTTCCTCTTGGGCATCCTCGCGGTGGACGTGGCGGTGTCGCGCGAGTGGTTGGGGCACCGGGGCGTGCCGCGTCCTCCGGATCCGCCGGCCTCAGCGTGACCGGCCTCAGCGTGATGGAGTTGCGCGGGCCTGGACGATGGCGCGGAAGGAGCGGCTGTGGAGCTCCTCCAGCGTCAGGCCGGTGGCGCGCGCCTCCTCCTCGGTGAGCGCGCCGCAGGCGAGGCCGCGCAGGAAGAAGTTGAGCAGGCCCTGGCCGGTGGCGGCGTCGTCGAACACGTCTCCCAGCAGGGTGGCCTGGGCGGCCTTGTCCACGAAGGCCTTGAGGCGCTGGGACGCGGGCTCCAGGCCCTCCAGGAAGAAGGCGTAGACGGCGGCGTAGCGCACGGGGAGCTGGGCGGGGTGCAGGTCCCAGCCCTGGTAGTACGCGCGCTCCAGCGAGTGGCGCGTGTGCCGGTACGCCACCTGCCACGCGCGGTGCACGGCGTCGGTGTTCTCGCGCTGCTGCGTGGGGAGCAGCGGCGTGTCGCCCTGCTTGCGGTGGGGGCCCACGGGCATGACGTTGGTGGCGCCGTCGGACAGGCGCACGCCGGTGCCCGCGAGCAGCACCTGCACGGTGTCGCGCAGGTGGTCGCAGGCGGGGTGGAGCATGCTCTGCACGTGGGCGCTGACGTTGAGGGCGGCGGTGTAGTCGTAGACGCCCAGGTGCACGTGGGAGCAGCGGCCCTCGCCGGCCTCCACGAGGGAGAGCAGGTGGGGCCGGCCCCGCGCGTCGAAGAGGGCCTGGGGCGTCTCCACCATCAGCTCCAGCGTCAGCGCGCCGGACGTGAGGCCGTGGGCGGACTCCAGCTCCGACAGCAGGTGGGCCAGGGCGGTCACCTGTTCGGGCACGGTGACCTTGGGCAGGGTGACGACGAAGGACGGGGGGAGCCTGCCGCCGGTG
Organism: Corallococcus sp. CA053C; assembly: GCF_003611675.1. Taxonomy (GTDB): domain Bacteria; phylum Myxococcota; class Myxococcia; order Myxococcales; family Myxococcaceae; genus Corallococcus. The sequence goes on along the minus strand of NZ_RAWA01000298.1, from coordinate 4,104 downwards.
TGTTCCAGCAGGGAGGTGACGAAGAGGTCCAGGGTGCGCGAGGCGCGGGCGTACAGCTCCTCGGTAAAGGACTTCACGCGGATGCCGATGAACGGGGGCAGCGAGCCCTGCGCGAGGCCGCGAGCGAGCTCGGCGGCGGCGGAGACGGCGTGAGCGTCCTCTTCGGCGTCGGGGCGGTGGCCGTAGCCGTCCTCGAAGTCGATGCGGAAGTCCTCCACGGGCTCGCGCTCCAGCTTCTCCACGACGCGGGCATGGACGCGCTGGGCGAAGCCGCCGCGTTGGGGCAGGCCCAGGCCGTGGGCCAGCGCCGTGCTGTCGGGGGCGTATTCGCGCAGGGCCGCGAGGGCCAGGTCCCCCATCTTCCGCGCCGTGGTGGCGCGGAAGAGGTGGGCGCCGCCGTACACGGTGTGCACGGGTTGGCGGGAGGCGGACTCGCCCGGGTACACGCGGGAGAACGCCGCGTTGGCGCGGCGCAGGGCTTCGCGGGAGGCGGCGGAGCGTTCGGGCGTGAGCGTGGTCTTCATGACCTGCCGGATATCATCACGGCCGCCGCTTGAGCCACGCGGCCACTTCCGGGGCCACGCGCTCGCGCAGGGCCACGTCCTGCGCCAGCCGCTCCAGCGTCTGCGCCGTGGCCTGCTGCGCCTCCGGGACGGGGTTCGCCTGCAGCAGCGCCTTCACCTGCTCCAGGTGCTCGCGCGTGCGCAAGAGGCCCATCCCCTCCACCACCCGGCGCAGCAGCATGGGCGCCGCGCCCGTGCGCGCCACCAGCTCCTTCCAGCGCTTCTGCAGCTGCTCCCACCACGCGTCGCGCCCGGTGCGGTTGCCCAGCAGGCCCGTCGCGAAGCTCGCCACGTCCTGCGTCTTCACCGTCTCCGAGAACAGCAGCCCCTGCGCCCGGTCCGTGAGCTTGCCGTCCTCGAAGGACGTGAGCGCCATCAGGTAGCGCCGCTGCGTCGCCGGATCCGGCTCCTTCGGCATCCGCTGCAACAGCTCGTCGAACAGCGCCGCGTCTCCCGCCCGCGCCACCATGCCCACCGCCGTGTCCAGCAGGTTGGCGTCCAGCGCCGTGTTGTCCCCCTGGAGCATCCGCGCCACCAGCGGCCGTGCCTCCGCCAGCGTCTCCGGGCTCCGCGCAAGGCCACCCACCGCGCGCACCAGCGCCGCGCGCCGCAGCCGCACCCGGTCCGGCTCGCCCTTCGCGGACTGCCAGCCCAGCTTCTTCAGGCCGCCGCCCAGGAGCGACTCCACCCACCGGCGGAAGCGCTCCTGGTCCTCGCCCTCCGTCAGCCGGCTCTCGATGTACGCGAGCCGCCCGACGAGCTCGTCCAGCACCGCCTCGTCCTCCTCGTCGCCGAAGCGCCCCGCCAGGTCCAGCAGGTCCGCCACCGGCGCCTGCGCCGTGCGCACCAGCGCCCAGGTGTCCGCCAGGAGCGAGATGCGCTCCGACGGCGCCAGCGTCCCCAGGTTCGCCGCCAGCTTGTCCAGCGCCACCTTCTCGTACGCCACCCGGTAGAAGCCCGTGGAGCCGCCGTTCGCGCACAGCCACTTCACCTCGCCCGAACCCTCCAGCTTCACCGTCACCTGCGAGTCGCGGAACAGCACGCGCTGCTCACGCACCCCCGTGCCGTCCTCGTAGCGCAGCACCATGGGCACCGGCCACGTCTCCGGGCTCTTCACCCCCGGCTCCGAATAGAAGCGCCGCTGCGTCAGCGCGACGTCGCGCCCCTCCACCTTCACCGACACCAGCGGGAAGCCGCTCTGGCCAATCCACGCCGTGGCCAGCTCCGACACCGGCTGCTTCGCCGCCTCGCCCAGCGCGTTCCACAGGTCGTCCTTCACCGCGTTCGCGCGCGCGTGCTTGCGCATGTACAGCCGGATGCCTTCGCGGAACGGGCCCTCGCCGAGGAACCCCTCAATCATCCGCAGCACCGCGCCGCCCTTCTCGTACGTGATGGCGTCGAAGCTCTCACCCGCCTCGCCCGCGTTGCGCACCTCGCCGTGGATGGGGTGCGTGGACTTGAGCGCGTCCAGCGCCAGCGCGCTCGCCCGGTGCGCGTCGAAGTCCAGCCACATGCGCCATTCCGGCCGCCACTGGTCGACAATCTTGAACGCCATCCATGTCGCGAACGCCTCGTTCAGCCAGAGGTCGTCCCACCACACCATCGTCACCCAGTTGCCGAACCACTGGTGCGCCAGCTCATGCGTCACCACCTCCGCCACCCGCTTCTGCACCGACAGGGGCGCGGTGGCTGGGTCCAAGAGCAGCGCCACCTCGCGGTAGGTGATGAGGCCGGCGTTCTCCATCGCGCCCGCCTCGAAGTCCGGGATGCCCACCTGGTCCACCTTGCCAAAGGCATACGGCAGGCCGAAGTAGTCCTGCAGCCGGGGCAGCACCGCCAGCGCCACGTCCTGGCCGAACTTCGCCAGGTGCGCCTTCTCCGGCAGCGCCCAGGTGCGCACCGGGACGCCCTGCGCCGTCTCCTCGGGCGTGCCCACCAGCGGCCCCACCACCAGCGCCACGAGGTACGAGCTGAGCAGCTCCGTCTCCTGGAACGTCACCTTTCGCAGCTCGCCGTCCGCTTCGTCCTTCACCACCTTGCCGTTGCCCAGCACCGCATGGCCCGGGGGCACGCGCACGGTGAGCGCCCAGCGGGCCTTGAAGGCGGGCTCGTCGAAACAGGGGAACAGGCGGCGCGCGTCCGCGGCCTCGAACTGCGTCGCGGCCACCTTGCCCGCCGCGTACAGCCCGCGCAGCCCTTCGGAGAAGCGCCCCTTCCACTGCACGTCCAGCGTGGCCGGGCCCACGGGCAGGGGCGCGGCGAACGTCAGCACCACCGTCTCGCTCACCGCCACCGCGCGCGTGGAGGTGGGCTTGCGTGTGTCATTGCCGGCTCGGAAGGTGACGTCGCCCAGGTCCAGCGCGTTGGCGTGGAGGATGATCTCCTGCGTGGGCTGGGACAGCTCCAGCTCCACGCGCTGTTCGCCCGTGAAGGTGCGCCCCTCCAGGTCCAGGGTCACCGTCGCCGCGTAGCGGCGCGGACGGAGCGTGGTGGGCAGGCGGAAGTTCTTGTCGTCAGTGGGATGCGCCATAGGGGCGCGAATCTACCGCTGGCCGCGCCTTGTGCTCGTGCTCCCTTTCCCAGTGTCCGCCGTTTCACTGCGTTTCGGGGCGCCTGCCGGGGGGACGAGCTGCTGGAAGAGGCTCGATTCGCGCTGGAAGAACCCCTCCGTGTGGAAGGAGTCGGACAGCTCCAGCCAGAGGAAGTCCAGGTGATGACAGAGCTCGTGCAGGAAGGTGCGCAGGTACGTGCGGAAGGCCACCACCCGGCCCCGCTTCGCCGTGCGCATCCACACCTGGATGCGCGGCCGCTGCCCCGGCGCCCAGGTGTACAGCCCGTGCAGCTCCCCCGCGTCGTCCGAGGGCCGCGTCTCCAGCACCTCCACCTCCACCCCCGGCACCTCCAACCGCCGCGTCAGCGCCGCGCCCAGGGCCGCCGTCGCGTCCAGCAGGGCCTGCCGCTCCCCCAGGGCCAGCGCCTCGCGCACCCGCTCCACCCACGGGCGCAGCGTGGCGGGCCTGCGCAACGGCACCTCCGTGACGGCGTCGCTCTGGCGGTAGACCCGTTGCTGGGCCACCGACAGGCGCTGGTAGTAGGCGAAGCGCACCGGGGGAAGCCTAACCTGCCCGGTAGGGGCGGGCCCCTACATCCGCCCTGACGCACCTCCACCGGGCGGCAGGGCCGTTGTCCGGAGAGCATCCTGGGGAGCGCGCGGTTGGCAATGGGCAGGCGTGCTCGCGCAGACTGCGCGCATGGTCTCCCGAGTCTTCCAGGTGCTCCTGCTGTCGCTGGTCACCGTGCTGGGGTTGTTCTTCGCGAACGAGGTGGCGGGCCTGTGCGTGAAGGGGCTGGAGTGGGCCCTGCGCACGGCGGCCTTCCAGCTGACGACCGTGGAGGCGGGGGTGGTGCGGCGGCTCGCGGAGCTGGGCGCGTACGCGCTGGCGGGCGCGCTGCTGGGGACCGTGCAGGCGCGGGCGCTGCGCATGGTGGGCTTCCAGGTGCCCGGGTGGATGGGGGTGACGGCTGTCTCTTATACCCATCT
>NZ_RAWA01000297.1 GCF_003611675.1 Corallococcus sp. CA053C | reverse complement strand
GCCTCATGCTCATCTAGTCCCGCCCGCCCTCCGCGCCTCGCACCTCGACGGCGTCCACGTCGGCTTCCAGCTTCGAGTCCCGCGCGCCGAAGAAGACCCCCTCCAGGCCGCCGGCGCCGGTGGATGACTTCACGCCGGCCGGTCCGGATCCGCGCTACGACGGGATGAAGGACCAGGTCCTCATCAAGGCGCTGCACGACGCGGTCTCCAAGCACAAGGACCTGGGATACAACGGCGCGCGGAAGATCATCTTCACGGCCCTGGACAACCACGACGGCATCGTCAAGTGCGTCTACACGGGCAAGGAAGTGAAGACGGACAAGATTCCCAGCAGCAACGTGATGAACACCGAGCACACCTGGCCCCAGTCCAAGGGCGCCACGGGCCCGGCCAAGGCGGACCTGCACCACCTGTTCCCCACCGACAGCAAGGCCAACTCCATCCGGGGCAACTACCCGTTCGGCACGGTGAAGACGGTGAAGTGGACGGAGAACGGCTCGAAGTTCGGCACGGATGAGAAGGGCCGGATGGTCTTCGAGCCGCCGGATGCCCACAAGGGCAACGTGGCGCGCGCGCTGTTCTACTTCTCCACCGTGTACAACAAGCACATCCCGCCCGAGGAGGAGACCGTCCTCAAGCAGTGGAACACGCTGGACAAGGTCGACGTCGCCGAGTCGAAGCGCAACGACGCCATCGAGACCTACCAGCAGAACCGCAACCCCTTCGTGGACGACCCGACGTTGTCGGAGCGCATCGCGGACTTCTAGAGTCCCCGCATGCCTCGTCCTCTCGCGCCCTTGTGGGCGCTCGTTCCCAGCCGTCCCGGCGTGCCCCTGATGAAGGTGGGCGGCACGCCCGAAGCGCCCGGTCCCCTGGACTGGCCCGCCTGTGAGATGTGCGGCGGGCCGCTGCGCTTCCTCTTCCAGCTTCCGCACGTGGAGGGCCAGCTGGACCTGGCGCCGTACGCGTCGGTCCACGTCTTCCAGTGCGAGAACCCCGACTCCGTCTGCTTCCGTTGGGATCCGGAAGAGGGTGCCAACGCCGCGGTGGCGGTGAAGGCCGGCGCGCCTGCCGTCAGCGCGCCGCCGGGCCCGGTGAAGTCCTATGCCGAGTGGACGCTCGGCTTCGAGCCCGCCACCGAGGACACCGAGGCCCTGTCGGTGGACCCCAACGAGGCCACGGACGAACAGCTGGCCGCGTTGGATCGCGCGCAGGAAGCAGCGCCGGAGAGCAAGGTGGGCGGCGTGCCCGGCTGGCTCAACGGCGAGGCGACGCCGGAGTGCTGTGATGCGCCCATGCGCTTCGTCGCGCAGCTCGCCGCGATGCCCTATGGCCTGGAGTTCGGCGACAACGGGCGGGGCTACCTCTTCCGGTGCACGCGGGACGACTGCGAGCGGCCCTTCCGCTTCCTCACCCAGGGCGCCTGAAGCGGGCCGTGGCCTCTAGCGCTGCATCGCGGTCAGCAGCTTCTGCGCGTCCGCCGCGCTGAGCTTGCCGGCCTCCACGAGGTCCAACACGCGGCGCATCTCCGCTTCGGGGATGCCCGCGGAGGGCGGGGGGGCGGCCTGCTCCGGCCGCGCGTGCGGAGAGGTGCCCGGATGATGCGCCCAGGGCGGCGCGCCCCACGAGTTCGCCCAGGCGTGGGCCCAATGGTGGGCGTGGCGTTCCGCGCGACGCTGCCAGCGCTCCGCCTTGCGCTGCCAGCGCAGCGAGTCCGCCTCCCACGCCTCGTGCGCCACGTCCTCGGAGCGCGAGCGGCCCGACTCGCGGATCCGCACTGAACCCAGCTCCGTCTCCAGCACGAGCGTCGTGGCCGCCTGGGGGTTGGACGGGTAGCGCGTGTGCACCGCGCCCATCGCCGTGCGGGCCGCGACGTGCACGTCGAGCCCCGGCACCAGGCGCAGCTCCACCGCGCCCACCTGCGTGCCGATGCGGTGCTCGCCCACGTCCAGCGCGTCCACGTCCAGCTTCACCGCGCCCGCCTGGGCGGAGATGTTCAGGGTTCCGCCCACGCGCTCACCGACGATGCGGCCCGCGCCCGTGCGCAGGCTCAACTTCCCGTGCACGTCGCGCAGGCTCGCGGTGCCGGCGTCGGTGGACAGGTCCAGCTCGCAGTCCTTCAAGCCGGAGATGCGCACCGCGCCCGCGTCCAGGTGGAGCTTCGCGTGCACGTTGGCGGGCACGAACAGCTCCGCGTGTCCGCCCTGGCGCCAGAACAGCGACAGGAAGCCGGACTCCCGCGGCACCAGCTCCACCTTCGTCACGCGCCCGTGCTCGTGGATGCGCGCCTCCACGCGGCCGTGCGTGACGAGGTAGGGCTTCTCGCCTTCTGGCAGCGGGGACACGACGAGCGCGGCGGCCGTCGCGTGCAGCTCCAGCTGCGCCTGCTGGCCCCAGGGGATGGCGTGGCGCTGGGCGCTGTCGCGCGAGGAGTCGGAGGACGGCGTCGCTTCGGGTTCCATCATGGGGTTACTCCCGTGCCTTCTTGAGGCGTTGGGCGGCCTCGTCCGCATCGATGAGCCCGGCCGCGAGGTCATCGAGAATCTGGGCCCGGCGCGGAGACGCACGCTCACGGGCGGGAGGCGGGGGCGGTGCGCCCGGCGTGTTCCCCAGGGCCTCCACCACGTCGTCCAGTCGCGCCACCACCGTCGGATAGGAGAGGCCCAGGGCCTGCTCCACGTCCTTGATCTTCCCGCGACAGCCGATGAACACCCGCACGAAGGCGAGCTGCTCGGGCGACAGCTGCTGCACCCAGCCCGTCGTGAAGCGCCCCTCCACCGCCGAAGCGCACCCGTCGCAGCGCACCCGCTCCACGACGGTGCCTCCTCCACAGACGGGACAGCGGGTCGGGATGGGCCAGGTGGGCTTGGGGGTCGTCATGGCGTGGGGTTCAGAAAATCAATTTGTGAATTGAGAATATTGATTTCTACAGGCTTGGCAAGAGGGGGAGTTCATTTCCTGGGAAGACGGACACCTCCGAGCCGGTGGCGACGAAGGCGGAGTGGGGGGGGCCCTGGAGGGCTTCGGAGAAGGCGGGGCCGTAGAAGCGGGGCACGTCGCAGTCGAAGGCGGTCTCCTGGGCGCGCCAGACGCTCCAGCGCGGGTGCTCCACGCGGTACTCGGCGCAGCCGCCGTCGCGCTGGGCGGTGTAGCCCCAGTAGTGCTCGGTGATGAACTCCTCCTGCGAGCCGGGCGTGCTCTCCGCCGGGCTCCCGACGGTCCGGGCCGACAGCTGGTGCCAGCGGCCGTGGGACTTCCACGCGTACGCGACGTGTCCGGGAGTGCCGGTGTCGGCGCCGTCCATGCTCACGGTGTGGCGCATGGGGTGCGCGGCATAGGGCTCGTTGTAGAGGACGCGCGCCACGGTGGCGATGGCGAGCCGGGGGACGATCTCCCGGACGAAGACCACGCCGCGCCGCCAGCCTTCAGGCCCCTGGCGGCGCACGTAGAAGCGCAGGTTCACTTCATCGAAGTCCCGGTGGAACGGCACCGCGATTCCCCGCACGCGCGTGTCGAGGAAGCGGAAGCCGACCATGCTCGCGAACGTGTGGCCCTGCCACGAATCGAGCTCGGTGCCACGGGGCACGAGGGGCCGCAGCACCGCCGGATCCACCTCGTAGTTGAGCATCAGGAGGTACCGCCACGTCGCCGTCAGGAAGGGGCGCATGCGCGAAGGTGTAACGCGCGCGGGTTGCGTGAGACCAGGGCAGTGGGTCGTTCGCAGAAGCCGTCATGTCGGATCGGAATGGAAGCACTCATGCGCCCGCCTTGAAGGGTGAGAGCCTGCGAGCCGAGGTGGACGATGCGCGTGAACGTCGTGGTGCTGTGCCTGGTCCTGGTTGTCACGGGCTGCGCCGGGGTGGAGACGTCCTCCCGGAGAGGTGGCTCGCGAGTGCTCCGGCAGCGAGCGGCCTCCGTTTCGGACAGCTCCCGCGAAGCGCGGCGGAGCACCGACGCGGAAGACGACGGACCCGAGGAAGAAGAGGACAGCCCGCGACTGCACCGCCGCCATCCCGAGCGCATGCCGTGGGGGACGGTCCTCATTTCTTCCGGGCCCGGGACGCTGTCACGGCAGGCCGTGGAGATGGGCCTGCTGGAGGTGGACGCCTTCGAGACGCTGCTGGTGCGTGCCGGGCTGGAGGACCTGGACGAATTGCCCGTGCGCCACAATCCCTTCACGCCCGAGGACGCCGTCGAGGTGCTGGGGCGGTTGATGCAGAAGCCGGTGACGTTGGACACCTTCCCGACCCGCATGGCGGCGGGCTTCCTGCTGCGCGAGGTGCTGGAGCGCGGAGACGTCTCCCGTGAGGAGCTGGTGCGCCGGGTGGCACGCTTTGCCCGCGAGCAGGTGGCGGTGCTGCGGCCGGACGGCTACCTCGCGTGGGCCCTCGACGGAAGCACGCAGCAGAAGGTGGCACCCGTCGAGTGGAAGGATGGCGCGTTTCGCGCGGGGCGCTTCGAGCTGGGGCGCTTCTACAGCGGCAAGGGGGGTGTCTTCCGCGCCGTGGACGCGCGGCTCCAGGCTTCGGATTGGCGGCCCCTGGCCGAGGTCTACGACGACGCGGACGTCATCAACCGCTCGCTGGACGGGGCCGAGGACGCCTTCGTGGCGCTGTACCACGCGCTGGGGCAGGTGCTCTCCCGTCCCAGGGACAGCCTCGTGGGATTGAGCAACCTGCCGGCGGGTGTTGCGGTCCTCATCGCGTCGTCGCCCGCGTACTGGGAACGCTTCCAGTCCATGACGGAAGGGGAGCAGATTCGCGAGGTGGCGCGGCTGACGACGGGGCTCCTCGTCACCTGGGGTGTGGCCTCAGCAACGACGCGCACGTTGACGGGGATGGTGGCGGGTGCGGAAGCCACGGTGCCGGTGCTCTCGCTGTCGGCGGAGGGCGCGCTGGTGCTGGAGCATGCCGCGGTGCCGGTGGGACGCGCAGCGTCGGTGTTGAGCGGCGGGCCGGGCGCGGCCATCATCCTGCAGCGGGTCGATGACGCTGCGGGCTCAGGAGATGAGAGCGGTGGTGGGCCGAAGGCATATGCATCCTTCAAATCCTTCAAGCGGGCCATGGGTCCCGCAGGGGAGGGCAAGGAGTGGCATCACATCGTGGAGCAAACGGACGGGAACGTGGCCCGCTTCGGGCCGAAGGCGATCCACAATGTGGAGAACGTGATCCCGGTCGATGAGGCGGTCCACCGGCAGATCAGCGGGCTCTACTCCTCGATTCGGTCATATTCTCAAGGCAAGACCGTGCGCACCTGGCTGAGCACTCAATCCCTGGAGGCACAGCGGATGTTCGGGCTGAAGGTCCTTCGTGATGCTGGGGTCACTCCGTGAAGCGTGAGTCGGTGAAGCAGACTTCTGTTCCTGAGCTGGCGGCAACCTATGCGGAGGCGGCGGCCCTGCACGGGCAGGCTTCCGTTGAGGGCGCCCACCGCGTTGCCAACGCCCAGTACAAGAAGCTCATGGCTGCATGGAGAGCGCTGCGGAACAGGGGGGAGGACGGACGTGCGGCCCTGACCGAGCTGCTGCAAGCCAGCAACCCCCATGTCCGGCTGTGGGCTGCATCCCATGTCCTGGAGTTCGCCCCCTTGCTCGCTGAAGCGGAGCTGGAGCGGCTGGCTCACGGTCCTCCAAGCGTGGTGAGGCTCGACGCGGAGATGACCCTCCGTGAGTGGAGGGCCGGGAACCTGAAGTTCACTGAAGACTGAGCGGCGCCTTCTTGAAGTCTGCCCGTCGCTCCAGGCGCTCGCGCCACCTCAGCACGGGGCGCTCCACGCCGTGGTGCAGGAGCAGCGAGGCGAGCAGCACCGCCACGGCGCCCCCGGCCAGGGTGACGACGTGGAACGTGCCCAGGCCGTAGGGCTCCAGGGCGACTCGCACCGCGTGCTGCACGGACTTGTGCGTGAGGTAGACGGTGAAGCTCAGCGCCGCGAAGGTCCGCACGCCCGGGATGCGGGCACAGACGCGCGACACCGTGGGGCCCGCCATCCACAGCAGCAACGCCGCGTAGCCGAGCGAGACCAGGGGGAACGCCAGCACGGCGTAGGACAGCTCCCGGTTGTACTGCTGGTTCACGAAGGCCGCACCTCCAAGACCCAGCAGCGCCACGGCCGGCACGAGCACCCCAGGCCTCTGCGTCCAACGCTCCCATGCCGCGGGCCGGTAGACGCGCACCATCGCGAGCAACACGCCGCACAGCAGGCCGTCGAGCCGCGCGTACGTCGGGTAGTAGAGGACCGTGTCATAGGTGCGCCATGCCTCGTCGTCCGGGCCCAGGCTTCCGAAGAAGTGCAGCCACAAGCCGCCGCGCAGGAGCATGCCGGCCAGCATCACGGCCACCGCGCCCGCGATGACATGAAGCGCCCGCACCCTGCCGCGCAGCGCGAGCACGGTGAGCGGGAGCACCAGGTAGAAGTGCTCCTCCACGCACAGCGACCACGCGTGGGAGAAGCCGCTGATCCGCAGCCCGAAGTTCTGCGTGAAGGTGAGGAAGCGCCACGCGGGCACGATGAACGGCCGCTCGCTCCAGGCCGGGACGAACACGTACAGCCCCAGCACGACCAGGAACGACGGCAGGATGCGCAGCGCGCGCCGCAGGTAGAAGCGTGACAGTGACGGCGTCTCTCCCCGCGCCACCGGCTCCAGGAGCTGCGAGCCGATGAGGAAGCCGCTCAGCACGAAGAACAGCTCCACGCCCGTCCAACCGAAGTTGGCGATCATCCGGTAGGTCTCGTGACCTTCGGGGCGCGGATGGTGGAAGAGGACGACGAGGACGATGGCCAGGCCCCGGAGCAGGTCCAGGCCGGCGAGGTGACGCGGTTCGGTGGAGTTCAGCGGACGCGGCTTTCAGCGGGGGGGAGGACTCGATGCTAGCAGGGCCCTCGTCACCGTTCGCAACGTCTCTGTTTCGGGCCAGAAGCCCCGGCTGGCGTACTTCACCAGACGCTCGGCGGTGATGCGCGGGCGGACCATCTGCACCACCCGGACCCGGCGTCGGAAGAGGTCGGCCCAGGTGTGCGGGCCCGCGTGGAGCTGCCGCCCGTCCAGCAGGAACTGGCAGATGCTCAGGTCCGTGAAGGCCAGCTGGTTGCGCACCGGTTCGCCTCCCCCGGTGAAGAGGGCTGGGATGTGGACGAGCTGGAGCAGGTGGCCCTCCTGCGAGTGCAGCTCCAGCGCGTACATCTCCCGGCCGTCCGGGAACCGCCGCAGGCGCAGCCGCTCCTGGAGCGCGCCGTCCCCTTCGAACACCGCCCCGGCGCAGGGCGCATGGTCGTCGCGGCCCCGAACGCGGTCCATCAACCAGGGGCCCCAGCGCGTGGCCCCCTTCCGCCGGCAGGGCGTGTAGCCCGTCGCCAGCATCCGCCGCGCGGTCCGCTCCAGCGCTTCGAGCGAACCGCAGAACAGGTCGTAGTCGCCCCTGTCCCCACCGTCGCGCATCTCGCCCGTGAGCCACCGGAGGATGCGGCCTCCCAGGAGCCAGGTGTCCTCGCCCAGCAGGTGCAGGTGCGGCAGCTCCGGCAGGTCCAGGATGCGCTGGACCTCCCGGAAGGACACCGGTGGCCGGTGCTCCAGCGCCGCCGCATCGTTGCTGGCGCCCGCGCCCAGGAGCGCTCGCAGCAGCGCGTCCTCGGTCCGTGTGAAGCGTCGGGGCATGGCGGCTACCCGTCCCTTTCGTGCGACGTCGGTGCGGCGAGCAAGGTCCTCAGTCGCTCGGCCAGCGCGTCCACGTGGGGCGGGCGGATGAGGGCGAAGTGATCACCCGGCACCGCGTACACCGTCACCCCGCCCTGGACGAGCGGTCCCCAGCCGAGGTCTTCCGAAGCCTCCGGACCCGCTTCGGCCCGGAGCAGCACCAGCGCTCCGTCATACGGCCCGGGGACGTAGGCCCGCGAGGCCCCCTGGTTCGCACCGAAGCGGTGCCACAGCTCCCGCAGCTCCTCGCACGCGGCCTCCTCCAGTCCCATCGCCACGCCCAGGTCGAGCGGCCCTTCCAGCACCAGGCGCAGCTCCACCGGATCCACCAGCCCCAGCACCTCCACCGCGCGCGGATGCACGTCCGCCAGCCGTGAGAGGTGATCCGCGAACTCCAGCACCCGCTGGCCCATCGCCTCGTCCGGCGTGAGCGTCTGCGCGGAGGCTGGCTCCTCGCCCATCGCGTCGATGACGACGAGCAGCTCCACCGCTTCGCCCTGGAGGCGGAGCTGACGCGCCATCTCGTACGCCACGCGTCCTCCCATGGACCAGCCGCCCAGGCGGTACGGCCCTGTCGGCTGCACCCCGCGCACGGCGTCCAGGTAGCGCGTGGCCATGGCCTCCACCGTCGGGCCCGCGCCGTCCTTCGGCACCTGGAGGCCGTAGAAGGGCTGCTCCGGATCCATGCGCCGCGCCAGCTCCAGGTAGCCCAGCACGCTGCCTCCCACCGGGTGCACGCAGAAGAACGGCATCCGGGCGCCTCCCTTGCGCAGCATCACCAGCGGCGAGTCCGACGACGTGCCCGCGTCGATGCGCGCCGCCAGCCCCTCCAACGTGGGCGCCTCGAAGAGGTCGATGACCGCGAGCCTCGCGCTGAACAGCGACCCCGCCTTCGCCACCACCTGCGTGGCGAGAAGCGAGTGGCCGCCCAGGTCGAAGAAGCTGTCATGCACGCCTACGCGCGGCACTCCCAGCAGCTCCTGCCACAGCGCGGCCAGCCGCTGCTCGGTGGGCGTGCGGGGCGCGACGTGCCCGGTGTCCTCGGTGGAGCGCGACGGTTCGGGCAGGGCCTTGCGGTCCACCTTGCCGTTGGATGTGCGCGGCAGGGCGTCCAGCACCACGAAGGTCGCGGGCACCATGTAGTCCGGCAGCCGTGTCGTCAGGTGGGCTCGCAACGCGGACTCTTCCAAGGCCTGCTCGAAGCGGCCCACCGCGTAGGCGATGAGCTGACGGCCCTGCGAGGCGTCGTCGCGGGCCACCACCACGCACTCGCTCACGCCGGGATGCCGCGCGAGCACGGCCTCCACTTCGCCCAGCTCCACGCGATAGCCGCGAATCTTGAGCTGGTGATCCACGCGGCCCAGGAACTCGATGCGGCCGTCGCGCAGCCACCGCACCCGGTCCCCCGTCCGGTACATGCGGGCCCCCGGCTCCGTCGCGAAGCCGTCCGGCACGAAGCGCTCCGCCGTCAGGTCCGGCCGGCCCAGGTAGCCTCGGCCCACGCTCGCGCCGCCGATGAACAGCTCGCCTGGGACACCCGTGGGCACCGGCTGCCCGTACGCATCCAGCACGTACACGCGCACGTTGCCCAACGGCCTGCCGAGCGGCACTGACCGCGTTCCGGCCACGCGCACGCCGCGCTCCACCCGCTGCGCGAGCACGCCCACCGTCGTCTCCGTGGGGCCGTAGTGGTTGAACACCTCGCAGTCGGGCGACAGCGCGTGCACCTTCTCCACCAGCGTCCACGACACCGTGTCGCCACCCAGCACCAACCGGCGGCGTGGCAGCAGCCGCTTCGCGTCGTCTCCCGCGAGCAGCGCCTCCAGGTGCGTGGGGACGATCTTCAGGCCCTGCACGTCATGCGCACGGCCGTACGTCACGAGCTTCCCCGCGTCCGACGCCGTATCCCGGTCCACCAGGTGCACCGCGCCTCCCGCGCACAGCGTGGGGAACACGGCCGTGTGGCCCAGGTCCGCCGCCAGCGTGGACACCGTCGCGAAGGACATGCCCTGGGGCAGCTCCAACCGCTCGCTGACGCCCGCCACGTAGCAGGCGAGTTGCCGGTGCTCGATGACCACGCCCTTGGGCTGACCGGTACTGCCCGATGTGTAGATGACGTAGGCCGCGTTGCCCGGCAGCACGCCCGTGTCGGGGGCGTCCTCCGGTTGCGCGTCCAGCAGCCCGTCCTCCGCGTCCAGGGCCACCAGCAGCTCACCTTGCGAAGGCAGCTCGTCCGCGAGCGCTTCCTCGGTGACGATGATCTGCACGCCCGCGCCCTTCAGCACGTGGCGCATGCGCTCCGGGGCGCTCGCAGCGCCCGGATCCAACGGCACGTAGGCACCCCCCGCCTTGAGGATGCCCAGCAGGCCCACGAGCGCGTGCGCCCGCCGCTCCACGAACAGGCCCACGCGCGTCTCCGGCGCGACGCCGTACTGCTGGAGCAGGTGCGCGAGCTGGTTGGCCCGCCGCTCCAGCGCCGCGTACGTGAGCGTCCCGTCCGGGGCCACCACCGCCAGCGCCTCCGGCGTCCTTGCCGCCTGTTCGGAGATGAGGGTGTGGATGCAGCGCTCCGCGTACGGCCGCGCCGTGTCGTTGAACGTCCCGAGCAGCCGCTGACGCTCAGGCTCCGGCAGCAGCGGGAAGTCCGACAGGCGCAGCGTGCCCTCGTGCGCGACGATGCTCGTGAGGACCGCCTGGAAGCGCTCCGCCATGTGCTCGATGGTGGCCTCGTCGAAGAGGTCGCGGTCGTAGCTCCAGGAGCAGAACAGGCCCTGGGGCGTGGGGCTCATGGACACGGTCAGGTCCAGCTTCGCGGCGGCGGTGCTGCTCGCCCCGTCCACGCTCAGCTTCAGCCCGGGCAGCTCCAGCGCCGTGTGCGGCGTGTTCTGGAGGATGAGCTTCACCTGGAACAGCGGTGCGTGCGCGCGGCTGCGCTCCGGGTTCACGGCGCGCACCACCTCCTCGAAGGGCAGGTCCTGGTGCGCGAAGGCGCCCAACGACACGCGACGCGTCTGCTCCAGCAGCTCCAGGAAGGTGGGGTTGCCGTCCATGCGCAGCCGCACCACGAGCTGGTTGATGAAGAAGCCGATGAGCGATTCGGTCTCCGCGGTGTCGCGGTTGGCCACGTCGGTGCCCACCACCACGTCCGTCTGCCCGCTGTAGCGGTGCAGCAGGCCCTGGAAGGCCGCCATCAACGCCATGAAGAGGGTGGCACGTCCTCGCTGGGCCAGGGACTCCAGGGCCGTGGTGATGGCCGGCTCCGTCGTCCGCACCACCGTGCCGCCCCGGTGGGCTCGAACCGCGGGGCGGGGACGGTCCAACGGCAGCTCCAGCACGGCGGGCGCTCCCGTGAGCTGGTGGCGCCAGTAATCCAGTTGCTTCTCCAGCAGGTCGCCTCGCAGCCACTGGCGCTGCCAGGCCGCGTAGTCCGCGTACTGGATGGTGAGGGGAGGCAGCGGCGAAGGCCGACCCTGTTGATGGGCGACGTAGAGCGCGCCGACCTCGCGCACCAACACGTCCATGGACCAGCCGTCCGACGCGATGTGGTGCATGGTCAGGAGCACCCGGTACGCGTCCTCCTGCAGTCGCAGGAGCCGGGCCCGCAGCAACGGGCCCCGCGCGAGGTCGAAGGGCTTCAGCGCCTCTTCCACCTCCAGCCGGTGCGCCTCGGCGTCGCGCGCTTCCGGAGCGAGGGCGCGCAGGTCCACCTGTTCGAGCGGCAGCGCGAGCGCGGGCAGGACGACCTGCGACGGGCCGTCGGGGCCTTCCTGGAAGACGGTGCGCAGGGACTCGTGTCGGCGCATCACTTCCTGGAAGCAGTGCTCCAGCGCGCGCACGTCCAGGGCTCCCTCCACGCGCAGGGCGATGGGGATGTTGAACGTGGACGTGCCCGGTTCGAGCTGGTCGAGGAACCACAGCCGCTGCTGCGCGAACGACAGCGGCATGCGCGCCTCGCGGGGCACGGGCCGCAGCGGCGGTGCCTGGAGCGACGCGCCGTCCTGGAGCTGGGCGTCCACGCGCTGCGCCTGTTCTTCCAGCGTGCGGGCCTCGAAGAGGACCTGGAGCGGCAGCTCCACCTGGAAGGCCGTGCGGATCCGCGACAACAACTGCGTCGCGAGCAGCGAGTGTCCGCCGCGCGCGAAGAAGTCGTCCGTCGCGCCCACCGCCTCCTGCTTGAGCACTTCACGCCAGAGCACGGCGAGACGGGTCTCGGTGTCCGTGCGCGGGGCGATGAAGGCCTCGCTGGCGCGTTTGGCCTCCGGAGCGGGGAGGGCGCGGCGGTCCAGCTTGCCGCTGGTCGTGCGCGGCAGGGCTTCCAGGGGAACGAAGGTCGAAGGCACCAGGGCCTCCGGCAGCGTGTGCCGCAGGAAGGTGCGCAGCACTTCGGCCTCCACGGGATGCGCGGAGCGGGAGACGACGTAGGCCACCAGCGCGACGCCGTGGGCTCCGTCGTCACGCGCCACCACCGCGGCTTCGCGCACGTCGGGGTGCTGCGTGAGCACGGCTTCGACCTCGCCGGGTTCCACGCGCAGGCCGCGCAGCTTCACCTGGTGGTCGAGCCGCCCGAGGAACTGGAGGCGTCCGTCGGACAGCCAGCGCGCCCGGTCTCCGGAGCGGTACAGCCGGGCGCCGGGCTCGGTGGCGAAGGGGTGGGGGACGAAGCGCTCGGCGGTGAGGTCGGGACGTCCGAGGTAG
>NZ_RAWA01000296.1 GCF_003611675.1 Corallococcus sp. CA053C | reverse complement strand
CCGGTGAGGAGGCGGCGCTCCTGGGCGGCGGCGGCGATGCCCGTCCCTCCCCCAAGCAGGCCGACGGCGATGGCCAGGGCGAGGCCCAATTCGAAGCCGGGCACCCCGAAGAGGGGGACGAGGACGAGGGCCGACCCCCCACCGGCGAGCAGCAGCACGGTGGCCAGGACGGCGGGACGGCCCAACAGACCGCGGGCGCGGGGGAGGACTTGCCGCATGGCGTCCCCTATACTCCCCGACCGCATGTCCGAACAGAAGAGCGGATCCGAACTGCGCACCCATGGTCGTGCGCCCATCGAGCTGAAGGTCGACTACAAGAAGCTCAATTCGTTCTTCGCCGACTACACGAAGAACATCAGCAAGGGCGGTACCTTCATCAAGACGAAGAAGCCGCTGCCCATTGGCACGCGCTTCCTCTTCAAGCTGACGGTGCCGCACCGCGAGGCACCCTTCGAACTGTTGGGCGAGGTCGTCTGGTCCAAGGGCGACGCGGAGGAGCCCGGCATGGGCATCCGCTTCATCTACAGCAGCGAGTCGCAGCGCGTGGACTTCGAGACCCTGGTGGAGCGGTTGATGTCCGACAGCCTGGGGTCCGAGCTGACGGAGAAGCTGCTCAACAAGCCGCTGCATCCCCAGCACCCATGAAGCTCCGGGTCGCGTTGATGCTGGGCGCGCTGGCGCTCGTGGGCGGCGCGTGTCAGGAAGCGCCCGCCGCATCACCGAAGCCTGTGAAGCCCGCGCCCGCGCCTTCGCGAGCGCGCCCGAAGGACGTGTCGGCGGAGGACTACGTGATGCCAGGGCTGCCGCGCGCGCACGTGCGGCTGAAGGACGCGTACGGAGGCGTGCACCGTGTGGAGGTGGAGGTCGCCGCCACGGGGGATGCGCGCACGCGGGGCCTCATGTGGCGCAAGGCGCTGCCCGCAGGCCAGGGCATGCTCTTCCTCTTCCCGGAGGAGGACGTGCGGGGCTTCTGGATGCGCAACACGCTCATCCCGCTGGACATGCTGTTCATCACCTCCGAACACCGCATCGTCGGCATCATCGAGAACGCGGAGCCGCGCACGCTGGCGAACCGTTCGGTGGGCATCCCCAGCCAGTACGTGCTGGAGGTGCCGGGCGGTTGGTGCCAGGCGAACGGCATCGTCAAGGGCGGCGCGGTGGAGTTCGAGGGCGTGAGCACCGTCCCCATCTCGCCGTGACGCGTGCGCGGGCGCCTGTCGCGTGGCTGTCGCGCGCGGGTCCCGCCGCCATGAAGAAGTGACGCGCTGCTCAAGTGCGCGCCACATGACCTCCGCAGGATGCGCCCGCGCATGGCCGCCCCGAAGTCCGGGCGTGGTGCGCGCCACCTCTGGAGGATGCACTGCATGGCTTCTCGTCTGTTGGGTCGCGCTTCGAGCGCGCTGCTCCTGGTTGGCACCCTGACGTGGATGGGCTGCGAAGGTGAGCGGGGGCCCGCCGGCCAGGACGGCGCCGCGGGGCAGGACGGTCAGGAGGGCGCGCCCGGCTCCCCCGGGTCGGACGGTCCGACGGGAGGCGCGGGTCCCACGGGGCCCGGAACCCTGGGCCAGCCCGGTCCGGGCGCGACGGCGCGCGCGCAGGGCGTGGAGGCCGGCACGCCGCTGTCGTCCGTCATCGCCGTGACGTTCCGGGGGGACCTGGGCACGGGCGCCACCAACGTGGCGGAGTATGTGAAGGCGCGCGTGGAGCAGGTGGTCGCGGGGAAGCTGCCCTCGCCGCTGATGTTCCCGCTGTCGTCGGCGTCCACGGACACGGTGCGCTCGGTGCCGGGCCTGTTCCCCACCACGGTCATCAAGTGGATGGATCCGCTCGCGTTCGCGAAGGGTGGCCCGCGCTTCGGCGCGAACGTGGACTACATCGCGTTCTTCGGTGACGGCTGGTCGGTGGACGGTCGCGCGCCGCAGTACCAGGGCCAGGGCTCCGCGGGCTGGATGTGGATCAACCACGAGTACGTCTCCGGCGCGAAGCCGCGCGTGGGCACGTCGCCCACCGGCCAGCACCTGGACTTCGCGCGCTTCCTGCGCAACACGGGCACGCTCGCCAACACGGTGTCGGACGGCACCAGCTGGCAGGCGGACGCGCTCGTCACCTACAACCGCGAGTGGAAGAAGCAGGTCGGCGGCTCCTGGATGCGCGTGGTGCAGGACCCCGCGACGGGCGGCTGGGCGGTGGACCGCAACGCGGCCAACCTGCGCTACGACGCCACCAGCGCGACGCTGATGAAGGTGGTGGGCGTGACGCTGTCCGCCGCGGACCACGACGACTCCGGCGCCGCGCTGGAGGCAGGGGTGGTGCCGGGCACGCACTCCAACTGCTCCGGTGGTCAGACGCCGTGGGGCACCGTCATCGTGGGCGAGGAGAACGTCCAGGGCGCCTACGGAGATCCGGAAGGCGCGCTGTGGACGCCGAAGAACGACTGGATCGCCGCCGCCCCCGGCTTCGCGCCGGGGGCGCCGCTGGCGCCCGATTTCTCGGCCCCGGCGGAGGGGGACTTCGTCAGCACGGACCGCGACTCCTCGCACCTGAAGGACGGCTACGGTTACCTGACGGAGATTGATCCGGGCCAGCCGCCGGAGCTCTGGTACGGCAAGGACGCGGCGAAGCCGGGCGCGGGCCACCGCAAGCTGGGCGTGATGGGCCGCGCGCACTGGGAGAACGCCAGCTTCGTGGTGGGCGCGGACTGGAAGCTGCTCGCGGATCAGCCCGTCGTCGTCTACGGCGGCGATGACCGGCGCGGCGGCCGCATCTTCAAGTTCGTGTCGCAGGGGAAGTACACGCCCGGCATGACGAAGGCGCAGGTGCGCGCGCTGCTGGACGCGGGCACGCTCTACGTGGCGCACTTCGCGGGCCTGGACAACGCGACGGGCGACACGCTGGTCGGGGGCGTGGTGCCCACCGATGCGGCTCCGGGCCACGGCCGCTGGGTGCAGCTGGGCCTGGACAGCACGGACCTGGCGCCCAACGGCGAGGCGTACGGTCAGCCGACGTTGCAGGTGGGCGCTGCGCTGCGCGACGCGAACCACAACGCGGTGGGCGGCTTCGTCAACGACGACCAGGTGCGCAAGCTGTTGTGGACGGCCGCGAACAAGGTGGGCGTGATGGAGCTCAACCGCCCCGAGGACACGGAGTGGAACCCGAAGGACCCCAGCGGCACGCCGCTGCTCTACGTGGCCTTCACCGAGCACGGCGACCCCACGGCGTTGGATCAGCAGGGCCGTGTGGCCACCGCCGCGCTGGAGAGCGGCGCGTGGGTGAAGAAGGCGCGCGGCGCGCTGGACACCCGCGCGGTGGACAAGGTGGGCTCCATCTTCGCGCTGCGTGAGGCGAACCCCGCGGCGCCCGCGGGCTCGAAGACGTTCGACTTCTTCCGCGTGTGGAAGGGCGAGTCGGCGGCCACCAGCCCCATGCCGGAGTACGCGGCGGCCAAGCCGGACAACCTCGTCATCGACCGTGACGGTGGCGTGTGGTTCGGCACCGACGGCAACTTCGGCGTCAACAAGGTCGCGGACGGCATCTTCTATCTGGACCAGGCGCCCGCGCACCGCCAGAGCCCGTACTTCCGCAAGGCGTTCCGCGTGCTGTCCATGCCCAGCGACGCGGAGGCCACGGGGCCGGCATTCAACGCGGACATGACCAGCCTGTTCGTCAGCGTCCAGCACCCGGGCGAGGACAACTACAGCGTCTGGCCGTAGTCCCCACCGGACGACGGAGCCCCGCGCATGAACTCTTCCCAGCTCAAGAACATGCGGGGCCCCGTCGTCATCGTCCTGCTGTTGGGCGCGTTTGCTTCGGCGGCGGGCGTGTGGCGCCTGCGCACGCCGGCCGAAGCCGCGCCCCCGTTTGATCCGCTCGCGCAGGCACTCGCGGCCGGCAGCCGCGTGGCCAACCGCGAGGCCCCGGTGCCCTCCATGTGCTACACGAAGACGGCCGGGGTCTCGAACCCGTGCTGGACGTGCCACACGGGCGGCGTCGGCAACAACGTGATGGCCGATGAGTCGCTCCAGGCCGAGTACGCCTTCAGCGACGTGGCCCTGACGAACCACTGGACAAACCTCTTCACGGACCGCGTGAGCGCCCTCGCATCGCGCTCCGACGACGAGGTGCTCGCGTACATCCGCGAGGACAACTACACACCGCTCCGGGCCGCGCTCGTGGGGCGCGCGGGCGGCTACCAGGGCCAGGTGCCGGACCTGGACCTGGGGCGCGGCTTCGACGGGGACGGCTTCGCGAAGGACGGCAGCGGCTGGCGCGCCGTGCGCTACAAGCCCTTCCCGGGCACGTTCTGGCCCACCAACGGCAACACCGACGACGTCTTCGTCCGGCTGCCGGAAGCCTTTCGGAACGATGCGCGGGGGCAGCTGTCGCGCGACGTGTACCGCTTCAACCTCGCGGTGCTCGAAGCGGCGATGACGGTGGACCCGGGGCTCGTGGACGTGAAGGCCGCGCGTCGTCGCGTGGAGCCGGTGGACGAGCGCGCAGGTGGCATGGACCTGGACGGCGACGGTCGGTTGTCAGCGCAGGTGGAGGTCGTGCGCGGCCTGCCTGCCCACTACGCCGGAGGCGCGGCGGAGGTACCGGTGCGCCGGTACACCTATCCGCGCGGCACCGAGCTCCTGCACACCGTGCGCTACGTGGATCCGGACGCGCCCGCGCTCCTGTCCACGCGGCTGAAGGAGCTGCGCTACTCGCGCAAGGACGAAGCGCCCGCGGATGACAGGGTGCGGAACTTCTACGCGGAGGAGCAGGAGAAGAAGCGGCAGGGGCGGCTGCCAGCGTTCCAGGGCACGCCGGAGCTGGGGCTGATCAACGAGTTCGGCTGGCGCCTGCAGGGCTTCATCGAGGATGCGCAAGGGCGGCTGCGCCTCCAGACGCTGGAAGAGCATGTCGCCTGCATGGGCTGTCACACGAACCTGGGCGTCACGGTGGACCAGACCTTCGCGTTCCCACGCAAGGTGCCTGGTCGTGATGGGTGGCGACCGCAGGACCTGCGCGGCATCCCGGACGTGCCGCAGGCGGGTCATGCGCAGCCGGAGACCGCCACGTACTTCGAGCGGGTCCAGGGGGGCGACGAGTTCCGCGCGAACAATGAACTGCTCGCGCGCTTCTTCCCGGGAGGCACGCTGGATCTGCCCGCCGTGAGACGCGCGGCGCCCGGGGGAGACCGCGACCTCGCGTGGCTTGTGACGCCCTCGCGCAAGCGAGCGCTCCGGTTGGACAAGGCCTACTGGGCGCTGGTGCGGGAGCAGTCGTTCACGCTGGGGCGGGACACGCTCCTGGCGCCGCCCACCAACGTGCACCGCTCGGTGGAGAACGGCTCCACGGAACTGGAGGCTACGGGGCGCCTCTACACCGATGGGAGGCTGCACCTCGCGTGGGAGTGAGCCCGAAGTCCGCGGGATGCCGCTGATCCGACGGACGGCTGCACCTCGCGTGGGAGTGAGCCCGGAGTCCGCTGGGATGCCACTGCTCCGACGCGTGGCTGCACCCTGCCTGGAAGCGAGGCAGGGCGGGTCGCGGTGGCGAGGCACCGCTCCACCGGAAGGACCGCACCTCGCCCGCCGCTCAAGCCGGGCGCGGCCTACGTGGGCTTGGCCTGCTCGAAGAGGAACGTGCTGGCGTGCGTCTCACCGGACAGCGCCTTCACCTTCTTGCGCAGGGACGCGGCGACGGCGGACAGCTCGGCGGGATGGGGCTTGGGCGACAGCCCCCGGTGATCCACCGCCGCCAGGCTCAGCGTCACCGGCACGGGCGCGCCCGCGGCGTCGCCGGGAGTGAAGCCGCCCCTGCGCAGGTCCTCCGGGCCGTACAGCGGGACCTTCTCCGCGTCGAAGCGCTGGCAGAGCGTGCGCAGCACTTCGGGCGACACCGCTTCAGGGCACACGAGCACGAAGTCGTCGCCGCCCACGTGGCCCAGGTGCGAGCCGGGCGGCAACAGGTGCAGGCACTCCGACAGCAGGCCCGCGGTGTAGCGGATCACCCGGTCGCCCTGGAGGAAGCCGTAGCGGTCGTTGTAGGCCTCGAAGTGGTCCAGGTCGCCGTAGATGACGGTGAACGCGTCGCCCTGGAGCGCGGCACGGATCCACCGTTCAATCATGCGGCTGCCGGGCAGGTCCGTGAGCGGATGCGCGCCGGTGGCGGCGTGCTGCTCCAGATCCGAGGCCCGCGCGATGAGCTGCTTCATCGTCACCGTGCCCAGGAAGTGGCCCTGGGCATCCGTCACCACCACCGGGTCGTAGACGGACTCGGGCGGACGGCGCATCGCCATGCGCGCCAGGGCGGTGATGGCCGTGCTGTCCTCCACCACCATCAGGTCCACGGGCGCTCCGTCCTCGAGCGCCGGAGTCGCATCCGCGGAGCTGCCGCCCCACCGCGCGTAGAAGCTCCGCCGCGTCACCACCGCGTGCGGCTGTTCCCCGTTCAGCAGCACGACGTGGTCCTCGCCTGGCGTGCGGCGGAAGAGCCGATCCAGCTCGATCGCGGGCGACGTCACCGGGGCGCACGGAGGCCGGATGATCATGCTGCCCACCGTCTCGTCGTCCTCGTGCTCGCGCTGGTGCAGGGCGCGGATGGCCTCGCGGCAGCGCTCGGCGAACTCCGCGCCCGGCCGCTGCGGCGAGCTCACCGGCCGCGCCAGCAGGTAGCCCTGCGCGTGCCGGATGCCCAGGCGCAGCAACACGGCCAGCTCGTTCCACGTCTCCACGCCCTCGGCGATGAGCACTGCGTCCACGCGCTGCGCGAAGGCGACCAGCGACTTCACCAGGTGCTGCCGGTAGGTGTGCAGGTGGATGTCGCGCACCAGCGCTTGATCCAACTTGATGAAGTCCGGCGCGCTGTGCACCAGCGTCACCAACCCCGAGTGCCCCGCGCCGAAGTCATCCAGCGCGATGCCGAAGCCCTGCTCCGAGTACCGCCGCGCGAGCATGCGCAGCTGCTCCGTGTCCTCGAAGGTGCTGCGCTCGGTGATCTCGAGCACCAGTTGCCGGGGACTGAGGCCGTGCTGGCGCAACAGCTCCAACGTGGACGCGCCACCGAAGCGCTCGTCGCTCAACACATCCGGGCTGACGTTGAAGAAGAAGGGGCCGCGCCGCTGCGCCTCCGGCAGCGTGGCGATGCGGCGCACCGCCGCGGTCCAGCACGCGCGCTCCAACTCGTAGGTGAAGCCCTCCACGCGCGCGCGGGAGAACAGCTCGTTGGGGGACTCCACCGGGCCCAGGCCTCGCGACAGCACCTCGTGGCCCAGCACCTCGCCACTCAGCAAATCGACGATGGGCTGGAAGACGGTGGCGACCCTCGGCTCATCACCGTTCCACAGCCAGGGAGGGGGGAGGCCGGGCTTGCTGGGGGAAGGCACACTCATGGCCCCCAAAATGTACCCCGCCCTGAGGGAAGCTTCAGGTCCCCCCCTGCGAGAACCGCAGCGGGCTCGAAGCCAGACGCTCGCCACAAGTCCCCAGGCCCGACCTTCCGGGAGGGGTGGGGAGGGGAGCCCCCGCCGCTATTCCCCGCGAATCCGTTGGATTTCCGGCACGTTGGCGCCCTCGGAGGCCTGCGGCGCCGCGTCCACGGGCGCCACGGGAGGAGCCTCCACGGGGGCAACCTGGGCGAGCGTCACCTGGGCCGCGACGGCGTCCATGGCCTGGCCCTCCTCTCCCTGGGCGGTCGAGAGGGCACGGAAACGGCGGGCCAGCGAGGCCAGTTCCGCGGCCTTGAGCTGGGCCTGACCGCTGCGCAGGGACAAGAGCGCCACGCGCGCGCGCTCCAACAAGGCCACCTCCGCGCGCAGCCTCGCGATGATGCGCTCGCGGCGCTGGCGCATGTCTCCCAGCCGCTCCACCTCCTCGGACAGCGACGCCGCCGCGACCTCCAACTGCCGGCGCGCCACGGCGTCGGTGCTCGCGCGGGCGCTGCGCTCCAGGCTGTCGCGCTCCGCTTGAAGCTCCGCGGTGGCTCGCTCCTCCAGCTGCGCCTCCACCCCGGCCCACTCGGACGCCAGCTCCACCGCGCCGCGCGTGATGCGCGCCAGCGTGCGGGCCAGCTCCTCGCGCGCGGGCTCCCGGGGCAGCTTCGCGAGCGACTGGCCGCACTGGCGATAGAGGGACAGCGCGCGTTCCGACAGCGTGTGGAAGTCACCGGAGAGCTGGGGCAGCAACTCCTCCGCGCGCGCCTCCACGGGGTCGGCCGTCAGTCCCAGGTGCGCGGCGATGGCGCCCAGGCCCACGAAGAGGCCCACGATGCCGCCCACGACTCCCGCCGCCAGCAGCGTCGGCGTGGCCACCGACGCGAGCCGCAGCGCGAGGATGTCCGCCACCACGCCCCCGGCCAGCGTGAGCCCCGCGCCCAGCACGCTGCCCAGGCCGTAGTGCACGAGCGTGGGGCGGGCCTCCGCCACCTGGCCCTCCTCGCCCAATTCATTGAGGCGCGCGCGCACCAGCAGCGCCCCCGCGGCCGCGCCGCTCGTGGCCACCGTCCACCCGGGCGACAGGCCCAGCCCGTAGGGCAGGCCGATGAGCAGCAGCCCCAGGCCGCTCAGGAGGCCCCGGTCCCACCGGTCGCCGCGCGCGCACGCCAGCACCACCGCGGCCGGCACCAGCCACGTGAGCGGCACTGGGACGCCCAGGCGCAGCGTGAGCCAGTGCAGCAGCCCCGCCCCGGCACCCGCCGCCAGCGCGCGCGTGACGGTGTGCTCGAAGGCTTCGCGGTGGTGGAATTGCAACACGGCGGCATTCATCGGGACACCCCGGGAACGGCCCTCGGGCCGGGAATGTCCTTCGAACGCGCGGCCCGCGAAAAAGGTCTACGCCTTCGGGCGCGACAGCGGTCCCGTCTTCCCCTTCGTCACGCGGAGGTAGTCCGCGGGGGCGAGGAGCAGCTGCGTGCCTCGCACCCCCGCCGACACGGAGACGACGTCGAACAGCTCCAGCGTCTCGTCCACGTACACGGGGTAGTCCTTCTTGCCCCCCAGCGCGGTGACGCCGCCCCGGATGTAGCCGGTGAGCGGCTGCAGCTCCTTGAGGGGCACGGTGTCCACCTTGCGATCTCCGCTCAGCCGCGCCAGCGCCTTCAGGTCCAGCTCCGCGTTGCCGGGCACCACCGCCAGCAGCACGCCGGTGCGGTCGCCCTTCGCCACCAGCGTCTTGAAGACCTGTTCGGCGGGCATGCCCACCTTGGCGGCCACCGTCTCCGCGGACAGGTCGTCCGGATCCACCTCGTAGTCGCGCAGCGTGTACGCGATGCCGAGCGAGTCCAACAGCCGGGCGGCGTTCGTCTTCATGGGCTCACATCCCCAGGAGCGTGGCGGCGGCCTTCACGCGGGCGAGCGCGTCCTCGGGCGTGGTGCCCACGGCGGACAGATGCCCCATCTTGCGGCCCTTGCGCGCGTCGCGCTTGCCGTACAGGTGCAGCCGGACGCCGGGCATGGCCAGCACCTGTTCAAAGCGGGGCCCGCCCTCATGCAGCCACAGGTCGCCCAGCAGGTTGACGATGGCCGCGGGGCGCACCACCTCCACGGAGCCCAGGGGCAGGTTGCACACCGCGCGCACGGCCTGCTCGAACTGGCTCGTCAGGCACGCCACCTCCGTGGAGTGGAAGCTGTTGTGCGGCCGGGGCGCCATCTCGTTCACCAGCAGCGAGCCGTCGCCCAAGAGGAACATCTCCACCACCAGCAGCCCCTCCACCTTCAGCGCGGCGGTGATGTCGCGCGCCACCTGCGACGCCTGCGTGAGCACGGCCTGCGGCAACGGACCCGGCAGGAGCGACCACGCCAGGATGCGCTGCTCGTGGTGGTTGAACGCGGGCGGGTACACCGCGAGCTGACCGTCCGGCCCCCGCGCGACCAGCACCGACAGCTCCGCCTGCAAGTCGAGCGCGGCCTCCACCACCACGGAGCTTTCGCCCAGCTCGCGCCACGCGACGCCCGCCTCGGAGGCCTGCTTTACCTCGTACTGGCCGCGCCCGTCGTAGCCGCCCTCGCTGGACTTGATGAAGCACTTGCCGCCCAGCGCGGTGATGGCCTGCGCCAGCTCCGCCTCCGAGTGCGCCTCGCGCCACGGCCCCAGCGGGAAGCCGCCCTTCGCGAGCCACGACTTCTGCCGGCCGCGGTGCTGCACCACCTCCAGCACGGACGCGCCGGGCCGCATGGGCGCGTGGCGGGCCACGGCGTTGAGCGTCGCCAGCGACACCTTCTCAATCTCCAGCGTCACCACGTCACACGAGCGCGCCAGGTCCTCCGCGGCGGACGTGTCGGAGAAGGACGCGGTGAGGCAGCGGTCCACCACGTTGCGCGCCGGACACGACGAGTCCGGATCCAGCGCCTGCACCTGGTAGCCCAGCGTGCGCGCCGCGAGCGCCATCATGCGCCCCAGCTGCCCTCCACCCAGGATGCCCAGCGTGCCGCCGGGGAGCACCACGCGCGCCGTCATCCCGACACCTCCCGGTGCGCCAGCACCTCGTCCGTGCGCGCCTTGCGCCAGGCCCCCAACCGCTCGCGCAGCTCCGGGTACTTCAGGCAGAGGATGGCCGCCGCGTGCAGCGCCGCGTTGGCGGCCCCCGGCTTGCCAATGGCCTGCGTGCCCACCGGGACGCCCTTGGGCATCTGCACGATGGAGAGCAGCGCGTCGAAGCCGTTGAGCACCGTGGTGGGCATGGGCACGCCCAGCACCGGCAGCAGCGTCTTGCTGGACACCATGCCGGGCAGGTGCGCCGCGCCGCCCGCCGCGGCGATGATGACGGACAGGCCCCGTCCTTCCGCCGTGGACGCGTACTCCATCATCCAGTCCGGAGTGCGGTGCGCGGACACGACGCGCACCTCATGCGGGATGCGCAGCTCGGCGAGGATGTCGATCGCCGGTTGCAGGTGTTCGAGGTCGCTTCTGCCGCCCATGATGACCCCGACCCACGGGGTGCTCGCGCTCGCCGCCATGCTGTCTCGCGCCTCCAGTGCGCCCTTCCAGGGCTGAAGCCTGGAAGAACGCGGAGATAGGGCCACGCGATTCCGCAGGTCAACCGCGAAGATGTCACTTCGCGTCAGGGAGGGGCCGGGGGGCCGAGCGTCACCCCCCTCCCGCCCTGCAGGTCTGCTCAGTAGGTGGAGCCCAGCCGGCCGAAGGACTTCAGCGCCTGCACCTTGCTCTTCTTCACGGCGGCGCGCTGGGACGTCTCGTCGTCCGCGGCGTCGTATTCCTGCATCGCCTGGGCCTGCTCGGCCTGATCCGCCGCCACCGCCGCCGCGCCCGCCACCGAGGCCGCCTCGGAGAAGAGCGCCTGGTTCTGGCGCAGCAGGTCCTGGGCCTCGCCCTTCTTGCCCGTGCTCATCGCCTCCGCGGCCTTCTGGAGGTTCTGCGCGCTGCGCGCCCGGGCCGCGTACACCGTGGCCTCCTTGTCCTGGCGCGACACCACCTCTTCCCGCACGTCGGTGGCCACCGCGGCCAGCGTGGACGTGTCCTCCACGCCCTTGTTCGCCAGCAGGTCCGTGTACGCGACCTTCAGCCCCGCCACCTGCACGGACTGGCCCGCCGCGCCGCCGGTGACGTTCAGCCGCACCACCACGCGCTCCACCTGGCCCGCGGAGAAGTCCGGCATCGCCACGCGCACGGTGTTGCCGGCCTGGTGCGCGCGGTAGCCCAGCACCTCGCCCAGCGTCGTGCCCGGAGGCAGCTCGAAGGACAGCTCCACGTTGCGCGCCACCGCGGTGGTGGCCTGCTGCAGGTCGCGCTGGAAGAGGGTGGACAGCTTGCCCGCGTCCTCCAGGAAGCCGTAGGCGCCCGCGCCGTACTCGGCGAAGGACTGCATCAGGTCCTCGTTGAAGTCGGTGCCCACGCCAATGGCGCTCACCGTGATGCCGGAGGCGCGGATCTCCCGCACCACGTTCTTCAGCCCCTCGTCATCCGACACGCCCTCGGTGGGCTGGCCGTCGCTCATCAGGATGAGGCGGTTGACGCTGGCGGCGCCGCCCATGGCGGACGCCAGCTGCGTGCGGCCCACGGACAGGCCCGCGCTGATGTTGGTGCCACCGTCGTCCCAGATGCCGTCGATGAAGCGGGCCATCCGGTCGCGGTTCTCCGCGGTCGCCGGCAGCGACGGCAGGCTCTTCACGTCCGAGCCGTAGTGCACGATGGCCAGCCGGTCCTCGTCGCGCAGCAGCGTCACCAGGTGCCGCGCGGCCTGCTTCGCCTGCTGCAGCTTGTAGCCGCTCATGGAGCCGGACCGGTCGATGACGACCGCCAGGTTCACCGGGCTGCGCTTCGCGCCGGGCACCTCCATGCCGGTGAGGTCCACCGTGACGTACGTCTCCGACGGGCCCACCGGGATGTAGGGGTGCGACAGCCGGCTCGTCACCTGGAAGCTGTCTCTTATACCCATCT
>NZ_RAWA01000295.1 GCF_003611675.1 Corallococcus sp. CA053C | reverse complement strand
CGCCGCCACCACCGTGGTCAGCAGGGCCCCCACCCAGGCCATCATCGTGACTCTCCCCCGTCGTCCCCACTGCCGAAGGTAGGGATGGACGGCGGGGGAGCAACGCTCCCGTCTTCACGGGAGCGCCCGCGCCAACACTCAGCGACTACTTCGTCTTGCGGCGGCGGGGCGTGGTGGTGCCCGCGTCCGGCGTGGCCGTACCCGCGTCCACGGCCGTCTCGAGCGTGCCCGCGTCCAGCGTGCCCGCGTCCGGCACGGTCGACGTCAGCGCGGGAGGCGGGTTGACGAGCTTCAGCGACGTGAGGAACGTATCCGCCACCGGGGCGCCCGTGTTCGGGTTGAAGAGCACCAGCAGCGTGTAGAGGCGCGGCCCCACGAGGAAGTTGCGCGCCTTGATCTCACCCGCCACCGGCGAGCTGACCGTGTAGGACTTGCCCGGGTAGCCATCCAGGGTGATGTCCTGCTCGTCCTTGAGCGTGCCCTGGACCTCCTTCGCCAGGCCGTCGCGGCCCTCGTTCAGCAGGGCCTCGGGAGGACGGCTCGCGACGAGCTTCTCCGGGTAGTCCGCGATGCTGACGGAGTAGAGGACCTCATTGGCGCGCGCCGAGTACGAAGCGGTGGCCACCGTGCCGGCGCCCAGCGGGATCTGCTTGCGGGCAATCTGCGGCTCCGCGGGCATCCCGATGCCGAAGCCTTCCGGCGCGTCGTAGGGCTTGAACTCCGGGCCCGCGGGCGCGGCGGCGCCGCCTTCGTTGGGCACCTCTTCAATGGTGGAGACGGCCTGGCGACCGTCGCCACCACCGGAGGTCCCGGTGCCGTCGGTCTTCTGCTGGCTGGCGCACGCGCCGGCAATGAGCGCGAGGGTGGTGAGCGAGGCGAGGAGGAGGCGGGACAACGGACGCATGGGCACGCTTCCTGATGTGAATGATGAGGGGGACACGGAATGTCCTGTCAGACGCTAGACGAAGTGCTCCGCCGCTGACTACCCGAGTTTCACCGTCTCGCGAGGAACTGGCGGCGCCCCCACCCCCGGAAGCGTCCGGGGGCGGACAGCGCGCCGGGGCCGGAAGGTCGGCCTGGGAACTACTCGCCCAGGTACGCGCGCCGCACTTCGGGGCTGTCCAGCAGCGCCTTGCCGGGCCCCGCCATCACCACCTCGCCCGTCTCCAGCACGTAGCCGTAGTGCGCGGCGTTGAGGGCCAGGTGCGCGTTCTGCTCCACCAGCAGCACACTGACGCCCGTGGCGTTCACCTCGCGCAGCGTGCGGAAGATGGTCTCCGTCACCTGCGGCGCGAGCCCCAGCGACGGCTCGTCCAGCAGCAGCAGCTGCGGCTTGCTCAACAGCGCCCGGGCGATGGCCAGCATCTGCTGCTCGCCACCGGACAGCGTGCCCGCCAGCTGCCGCCTGCGCTCCTTGAGCACGGGGAAGAGCGTGAAGCCCTTCTCCATGTCCTGCAGCACCTGGGCGGTGTCCTTGCGCAGGTACGCCCCCAGCTCCAGGTTCTCCACCACGGTGAGGTTCGGGAAGATGCCCCGCCCCTCCGGCGCGTGCGCCATGCCGCGCGGCACCAGCTGGTGCGCCTTGAGGGACGTGGTGTCCTTGCCCTCCAGGGTGATGCGGCCCGCGGACGCCTTGAGCATGCCGCTCACCGCGCGCAGCGTGCTCGTCTTGCCCGCGCCATTGGCGCCGATGAGGGCCACCATCTCGCCCTTGCCCACCTGCAGGGACACGCCCCGGAGCGCCTGGATGGCGCCGTAGCGCACCTGGATGCCCTCCACCGTGAGCAGCGGCGCGAACGCGCGGCGCTCGCCCAGCACCTTCACCGGCTCGCTCACGCCGCGCCTCCGTGGGATTCCAGGTAGCTGTCGCCCAGGTACGCCTCGATGACCTTGCGGTCGCTTCTCACCGCGGCCGGGGCACCCCGAGCGATGGTCTCGCCGTGGTCCAGCACGGTGATGGTCTCGCAGATGCCCATCACCAACTTCATGTCGTGTTCGATGACGAGCACGCCCAGCGAGAACTCGTCGCGCAGCCGGCGGATGAGCACCATCAGGTCCGCCTTCTCCCGCGTGTTCATGCCCGCCGCGGGCTCGTCCAGCAGCAGCACCCGGGGCTTCGTGCCCAGCGCGCGGGCAATCTCCAGCCGGCGCTGCTCGCCATAGGGCAGGTTCTTCGCCTCCTCGTCGCGGCGGTGCGACAGGCCCATCACCTCCAGCAGGTGCTCCGCCTGGCGCGTGAGCTCCCGCTCCTCGGCCTGGAAGCCGGGGGTGAGCATCAGCGCGCGCCACCAGTCGCGGTAGTTGCGCAGCGCCGTGCCCGCCTTCGCCACCCGGCCCCGCTTCGGCGGGTGCAGGGCGCCCTGCGCGCGGCAGGCCACCTTCACGTTGTCCAGCGCGGTGAGCGCGCGGAACAGGCGGATGTTCTGGAAGGTGCGCGCGAGGCCCAGGTGGTTGATCTCATGCGGCAGCCACCCGTTCACCTTCTTGCCGGCCACGCGCACCTCGCCCTCGGTGGGCTGGTACACGCCGGTGAGCACATTGAACGCGGTGGACTTGCCCGCGCCGTTGGGCCCGATGAGGCCCAGCAGGTCCCCCTGCCGCACGGTGAGGTTGAAGTCCGTGAGGGCCTTGAGCCCCCCGAAGCGGATGCTCACCCCGGAGGCCTGGAGCAGCGCATCCGACGCGGGGGCCTGGGAGTCCACCGGAACCACGGCGCTCATGTCAGCCCCTTCTTCTTGCGGGGAAGCCAGCGCGGCAGCACGTCCCACAGCTCCTTCGTGCCGAACAGGCCCTGCGGCCGGGCCAGCATCAGCACCACCAGCAGGATGCCGTACACGGGCATGCGGATCTGATCCACCTTCTGCGCGAGGCTGCCCTCCGCGCCCATGGCGCCGAACAGCGAGCGCAGGCCCTCCGGCAGGAGCGTGAGGAAGATGGCCGCGACGATGGCGCCCGTGGTGGAGCCCAGGCCGCCCAGCACCACCATGACGACGATCTCCATGGACTTCACGAAGGTGAACGAGCCCGGGTTGATGATGGGCACGAAGTGGGCGAACAGGCCGCCCGCGATGCCCGCGAAGAACGACGAGATGACGAACGCGCGGACCTTGTAGCCCGTGGTGTCCACGCCCATGGCCTCCGCGGCGACCTCGTCCTCGCGGATGGCCCACAGGCTGCGGCCGTGGCTGGAGCCCGCGATGCGCCGGGCCACCAGCACCACCAGGAAGACCCAGAAGTACACCATGGCCACGCTGGAGTACTGCGGGATGCCCGACAGCCCCAGCGCGCGGCCGAACGCCTCCGTGTTCTGCACGAAGACGCGGATGATCTCCCCGAAGCCCAGGGTGACGATGGCCAGGTAGTCCCCGCGCAGCCGCAGGGACGGCAGCCCCACGAGGAAGCCGCACAGCGCCGCGCTGACGCCGCCCGCGAGCAGCGCCTCCACGAAGAGCAGCTGGTCGCTGACCGCCACCGGCACGCCCGGGATGCCAATCTCCTTGAGCGACAGCGACGTGACGCCGGCGATGTACGCGCCCACCGCCATGAAGCCCGCGTGACCAATGGAGAACTGGCCCGTCATGCCGTTCACGATGTTGAGGCTCACCGCGAGGATGATGTTCACCCCCACCACGGACAGCAGGTACGTGGCGAAGGGGGAGGCGCCCAGGGTCCACTCGGCCAGCGCCAGCACCGGCAGCGCGAGGAGCACGGGCAGGATGCCGCGCAAGGCCGGGGGAATAGGGCCCGTGTCGTCGGACAGGGTCGTCGCGCCAGGGGTCGCCATCAGACCTTCTCCGCCGCGACCCGGCCGAAGAGGCCGCCCGGCTTCACGAGCAGCACCAGGATGAGGAAGCCAAAGGCCACCGCGTCACGCCAGGTGCTGGCCGCGTAGCCCACCACGAACTCCTCCACCAGCCCCAGCAGCAGCGCGCCCACCACCGCGCCCGGCACGTTGCCGATGCCGCCGATGACCGCCGCCACGAAGGCCTTGAGGCCCACGTACAGGCCCATCAGCGGGCTCACCGACGTGTCCTTGATGGCGTAGAGCAGGCCCGCGCCCGCCGCCAGCGCGCTGGAGAGCATGAACGTCAGCGCGATGATGCGGTCGGTGGGGATGCCCATCAGCGCCGCGGTGCGGTGGTCCCAGGACACCGCGCGCATCGCCTTGCCGAAGCGCGTCCGGTACACGAGGAACTGGAGCGCGCCCATCAGGCTCACCGCGATGAGGAAGCTGATGACCTGCCAGTTCCACACCACCACGTCGCGGTCGCCCACGATGAACCACTCGGTGGGGACGATGACCTCCGGGAAGGCCCGGGGGGACGCGCCCGGCAGGAAGCCGATGTCCAGCTGGAAGCCGTACGACAGCGCGAACGAGATGCCGATGGCGGTGATGAGCGCGGTGAGGCGCGGCTTCTCGCGCAGCGGCCGGTAGGCGAAGCGCTCGATCAGGAAGCCGAGCAGCGCGCAGCCCCCCATGGCCACCGCGAAGATGACCACCACGCCCCAGAGGGAGCGCTGGGCCTCGCGCCCGAGGGCGAAGGCGGTGGCGTAGCCCATGTAGACGCCGACCATCATGACGTCGCCGTGGGCGAAGTTGATGAGCTTGAGGACGCCGTACACCATCGTGTAGCCCAGGGCGACGAGGGCGTAGATGGTGCCGGAGGCCAGGCCGTTGATGAGGTGCTGGAGAAGCTGCGACATGCCGGGTGGGGGCCCTTGGACTACGGGGCGATGGTGGTGACGTAGGAGGTCTTGCCGTCCGCGACCTTCAGCACCACGGCGGACTTCACCGCGTTGCGCTTCGCGTCCAGCGTGATGACGCCCGCGACGCCCGGGAAGTCCTTCGTCTGCGCGATGGCCGCTCGCAGCGCGGGGCCGCTGGTGTCCGGGGCGCGCTTGAGCGCGTCGACGGCGACGCGCGCGGCGTCGTAGGCCAGCGCCGCGAGCGCGTCCGGCACCGCGCCGTTGTTGTCCGCCTTGTAGTCCGCGATGAACTTCTGCACGCGCGGATCCGGGTTGTCCGGCGAGTAGTGGTTGGAGAAGTAGCTGCCGTCAATGGCGCTGCCGCCCAGCTCGAAGAGCTTCTCGGAGTCCCAGCCGTCGCCGCCCATCAGCGGCACCTTCAGGCCCAGCTCGCGCGCCTGGCGGGCGATGACGCCCACCTCGCTGTAGTAGCCCGGCACGTAGATGCCCTCCGGCTGCGTCTTCTTGATGGCGGTGAGCTGCGCGCGGTAGTCCGTGTCGCCCTGGCTGTAGCTCTCCGTGCCGGTGATCTTCCCGCCCATCTCCGCGAACTTCTGGCGGAACACCTCCGTGAGGCCGATGGAGTAGGCGCTCTTGTTGTCCTGGAGCACCGCGACCTTGTTGAGCTTGAGGTTCTCCCTGGCGAACTTCGCCATCACGAAGCCCTGGAACGGGTCGATGAAGCAGACGCGGAAGATGTTGTCGCCCTTCTCCGTCACCGTGGGGTTGGTGGACGAGGGGGTGATCATCGGCACGCCGGCCGCCTGTGCCTTCTCCGCCATGGCGAGCGAGCTGGACGACGCCACCTCGCCCAGGATGAGCACCACCTTGTCCTGGGTGATGAGCCGGGTGACGGCCTGCGCCGCCTCCTCGGGCTTGCTCTGGTCGTCGTAGACGCGCACCGCCAGCTTCTTGCCCCTCACGCCGCCCGCCGCATTGGCCTCCTTCAGCGCCAGCGCGATGCCGTTGCGGCTGGAGATGCCGAAGGTCGCCTGTCCGCCCGTCAGCGCGCCGACCTCGCCCAGGACGATGACGTCATTGCCCGCGGGGACGGGACCGCCCTGCGCCGTGGCCGGGGCCTGCGCCGCCGGCTGGCTGTTGCCCTCTCCCGTGGGCTGCGTCTTCTTCTCGCAAGCGACCGCCAGGACAGCGAGCGCGGCGAGGAGCATCGGGGCAAGTCGTCGCATGCGGGGGTTCCCTCCGGGGGGAGAAGACTGCAAAGCCCCGGTTTTCTAGGGGAGCCCTCCCCATGGGTCAAGCGGACAGCGTATCCCCCCTGCCCCGTCCCGTCCTCCAGAAGGTGCTTCAGGAGCGCAGCCCGTCAGTGCAGCCCGTCTGGGGAGCTGTCGGGCCCGGCGACGTCCGGACCCTCCACCTGGACCCGCTCCCGGCGCAGCCTCGGGTTCAGCCGGGCGTGATCCTCGATGAAGGTCCGGGTGACCTCCACCTCCTGCCAGACGTGGGGCGTCTTGGTGAAGACGACCTGCTCCTCGCAGAGGGGGATGACGAAGCGGTCCTCCTTGGAGGCCTCCCCGTCGAAGGATGCGGGAGCCCCCGGCTCCAGGTCCTCCCCGTCCACCTGCTCCACCACCAGCTCCTCGCGCCGCACCGGGATGCTGAAGTGCCGCATCTCCGTGCGCACCACCTTGCGCAGCCGCACCCGACCTGTCTCGAGCACCCGGGGCTGGGGCTCGGCCTCTTCGTGCGCCAGCTCGATGACCGCGTCGACCGCGTCCTTGCGTTCCATATGCCTTCGCTCCTGTCAGGAATGTTCCCGCCGGGAAGGCCCCCGCTCTTCACTTCGAGCCGGCCTCCTGGCTGCTTCCTCCGGGACGCGCACCCGGGTCCTCCCGAAACAGTGGGTCCCCTGGACCGTCGTGGACAGGGCATGGCGGTGCAGCGGCGGGTCCGCACGCTTCCTGGGAGGAAGGGGTGAGTCAGAGCCCGCTGGAGCCGCCCCCCAGCAGGCGACACACCGGGCCCCCGGATCATCCACGCTGGGGGTTTCCACTGCCCCACCTGTCCCCACCTTCCTGGGGATGGCGAAGGCGGCCACCGCCACGTCACACCGAACCCCAACGCAGTCCACAAGGAGCCAGCCATGATCCAGCGCAACGACATCAGGGAAGGGATGACGGTCCGCAGCAGCGATGGGGAGAAGCTCGGCAAGGTCTTCGCCGTGAGCGAGGGCGAGTTCCACATCGAGAAGGGGCTGTTCTTCCCCAAGGACTACCTCGTGCGGTACGCCGAGGTGAGCGACATCCGCGACGGGGAGATCTACCTCAACCATGGCAAGGAGGCCCTGAACTCCCTGTCGGACGACGCCCGGATGGGCGCGACGGACACCCGTATCAACGAGCGCGCCGCGATGGGCACCGACACCACCCTGCGGGGCCGCGCCTCGGAGGACATCGCCATCCCCGTACACCGCGAGGAGATGGACGTCATCAAGCGCGACCAGCAGGCGGGAGAGGTCCGCGTGAAGAAGGACGTCGTGGTGGAGGAGGAGGCGGTGGACGTACCGCTGCGCCGCGAGCGCGTGCGCGTGGAGCGCCGCGACGTGACGCCCGGCAGGCCGGCCATGAACGCCTCCTTCCAGGAGGAGACCATCTCCGTCCCGCTGCGCGCCGAGCAGGCGGAGGTGACCAAGCGCGCCGTCGTGGACGAGGAGGTCGTCATCCACAAGGACGCCATCGAGGAGGAGCAGCGCATCTCCGAGCCGCTGCGCCACGAAGAGGTGGACGTGCGCACCGAGGGGAACGTGGACGAGCAGCGCGTCGGCTACAACGCGCCCTCGGATGATCCGCTGAAGCGTCGTTGAGCGTGAAGCACGCTCACGCCTCCGTCCGGCGCCCACGGTGCAGCGTTCAGCGCCGGTCCCCCACCCCGGGACCCGTACCCGGGGTGGCGCGGGTCGCCGCCTCCCGGCGGTGGTCCCCGGTCTCCGCGCGCTGGAAGTCCCGCAGCCGGTCCGGGAAGAGCCGGCCCGTGAGCGCCGCCAGCGCCGTGTCGCGCGCGGGCGGACAGGCGGCCACCAGCCGGTCCGCCATGTGGTGGGCATTCTCGAAGCGGGACTCGGGCGCCTTGGACAGCGCCACCGACAGCACGTTCCACAGCGGCACCGGCACCTCCGGGGGCCGGGTGAGCTTGTCCTGGCAGATGGCCTTCATCGACGCCAGTTCGTCATCGCGCTCGAAGGCGCGGCGGCCGGTGAGCGCCTGGTAGAGGATGAGGCCCATGGCGAACAGGTCGCTGCGCGCGTCCAGCCGCTGGCCCAGCGCCTGCTCCGGCGACATGTAGAGCGGCTTGCCCTTCACGATGCCCGGCAGCGTCACCGTGCGCTGCGCGCGCACCTTGGCCACGCCGAAGTCCAGCACCTTCACCTGGCCGTCGAAGCCCACCATCAGGTTGTGCGGCGACAGGTCGCGGTGCACCAGCTCCAGCGACGCGCCGTCCTCGCCCTTGAGCGAGTGCGCGGCATGCAGCCCCTGCAACGCCTGCGACACCACCGCCGACGCCACCGCCGGCTCCACCGGGCCCTTGAGCGCGCGCAGGAGCCGGTCCAGGTCGATGCCGTTCACCAGCTCCATGGCGATGTAGTAGGCGCCCTGCGCCTCGCCGAAGTCGTAGACGTGCACGAGGTTCGGGTGTGACAGCCGCAGGCCGATGCGCGCCTCGTCCAGGAACTGCTGGACCATCTCCGGCTGCGCCGTCAGGTGCGGCAGGATGCGCTTGAGCGCCACCAGCCGTCCCAGGCCC
This sequence comes from Corallococcus sp. CA053C, assembly GCF_003611675.1. GTDB lineage: Bacteria > Myxococcota > Myxococcia > Myxococcales > Myxococcaceae > Corallococcus. Next base: position 4,017 of record NZ_RAWA01000295.1, on the reverse strand, counting down.
TCCGGCCCGCGCGTGCGCGCGATGAGCACCTGCGCCATGCCGCCCGTGCCCAGGGGCTTCACGACCTCGTAGCGGCCAATGCGCCCGCGCTGGACCGGGGTGCCCTCCACGTCCAATTCATCCAGCCGCTCCAGCGGCCCGCGGCCGTCCGTGAGCGCCAGGAACGCCAGCACCGCCGAGTCGAGCTGTTCACCAATCGCCGCGACCAGCCCCATCACCCGGGCGCCGCCGTCCGCGAAGTCACCCTCCACCACCAGCCCCAGCCCGCCCAGGTTGATGCGCCCCAGGGTGAGCTGCTGGCAGAAGAGCGTGCGGCCATCGCGGAGCACCTTGGGGCCGCTCCAGTGGGCAGCCTCGAAGACGTCCGCGCCCAATTCGCCCAGCACCCGCGTCAGCACCGGCCCGCGCGTGCCCCGCAGCGACACGAAGCCCGCTCTCGCGTGCACCATCCGCGCGCACTGCGTGAGGAACACATCCAGCCCGGTGTCGAGGTCCAGGCCCCGCTCCAGGCAGTCCTCCAGGATGTCGTCCGCCATCCGGTTCACGGCCGTCAGGCCGCGCAGGAAGGCCAGCTCTTCGTCGGGGGATGAGAACTCCACGCTCCCATCAATACCCGAAAAGCCGGCGCCGTGAAGCGCCCGGGAGGTGGGGTCAGACGCGCTCGCGGTCCAGGCGCACCGCCGTGGGCAGGCGCTCCGGCAGCTCCGGGCTGCTCGTGCGGCCGGCACCCGGGCGTTCAAGCATGCCGTGCAGGTCCAGCATGTGCTCCAGGTGCGCCACGCGGGCGCGCAGCGCCTCCAGCTCCGCGACCGGGGCGCCGTTGGACTGGGCCTCGCGCACGCGCAGCCACGTGTCCACCACGGGCTTGAGGACGAAGCGCAGCGTCAGTCCCAGGAAGGGAATGCCAATGACCATGGCGACGATCACGATGCTGACGATGGCTTCTTCGGGCGACATGGGGGGCGGCTCCTGGGTGGAGTGGGGTAGACCCCCGACCTACGAACGGCGGCGCCGGGCCATTGCAGCCCGGCGCTTTTTTCGTCCCGTCAGCCGGACTTGGCCTGGTCGCTGTAGATGGCGTCCGCGATGCGGTAGGCGCTGCCCTCCAGGCGCTGGAAGGCTTCGCGCAGGGCGCCCGCGTCGGAGGTGTTGAGGATGGAGCGCAGCCGCTCCAGGTCCGCCTTGATCTCCTCGCGGTCCTTCTCCGACAGGAGGTTGGCGTACTCCTCCAGGCTCTTCTCCGTGGTGTAGATGAGCCCGTCCGCGTTGTTGCGCAGCTCCGCCAATTCCTTCTTCTTCTTGTCGTCGACGGAGTGCGACTGCGCGTCGGAGATCATCGTCTGGATCTCCGCTTCCGACAGGCCGGAGTTGCCCACCACGCGCACCTGCTGCTGCTTGCCGGTGCCCAGGTCGCGCGCGCTCACGTGCACGATGCCGTTCGCGTCGATGTCGAAGGACACCTCAATCTGGGGCACGCCGCGGGGCGCGGGCGGGATGCCGACCAGTTCGAAGCGCGCGAGCGTCTTGTTGTCCGCCGCCATCTCGCGCTCGCCCTGGAGGACGTGCACGGACACGAGGGGCTGGTTGTCCACCGCGGTGGAGAACACCTGGCCCTTCTTGCAGGGGATGGTGGTGTTCTTGTCGATGATCTTCGTGAACACGCCGCCCGCGGTCTCCACGCCCAGCGACAGGGGCGTGACGTCCAGCAGGAGGACGTCCTTCACCTCGCCCTTGAGCACGCCGCCCTGGATGGCGGCGCCCACGGCGACGACCTCATCCGGGTTGATGCCCTTGTGGGGCTCCTTGCCGAAGAACTCCTTCACCTTCTGCTGCACGCGCGGCATGCGCGTCATGCCGCCCACCAGGAGCACCTGGTTGATGGCCTGCGCGGTGACGCCCGCGTCCTTGAGGGCGATGCGGCACGGCTCGATGGAGCGGTCGATGAGGTCCGCGACGAGCGCCTCGAAGGTGGACCGGTCGATGGTCTCCGTGAGGTGCTTGGGGCCGGACGCGTCCGCGGTGATGAACGGCAGGTTCACCTCCGTCTCCGGGGCGCTGGACAGCTCGTGCTTGGCGCGCTCGGCGGCTTCCTTCAGGCGCTGGAGCGCCATCCGGTCCTTGCGCAGGTCCATGCCGTTGTTGCTCTCGGCGAAGCGCTTGGCCAGGTAGTCGATGAGGCGCTGGTCGAAGTCCTCGCCGCCGAGGAACGTGTCGCCGTTGGTGCTCTTCACCTCGAAGACGCCGGCGTTGAGTTCCAGGATGGAGATATCGAACGTGCCGCCGCCCAGGTCGTAGACGGCGATGCGCTCCGTGGCGGTGTCCTTCACCTTGTCCAGGCCGTACGCGAGCGCCGCGGCGGTGGGCTCGTTGATGATGCGCAGCACGCTCAGGCCCGCGATGCGGCCCGCGTCCTTGGTGGCCTGGCGCTGGCTGTCGTTGAAGTAGGCGGGGACGGTGATGACCGCCTCGGTGACGGGCTCGCCGAGGTAGTCCTCCGCCGTCTGCTTCATCTTCATCAGCACGATGGCGCTGACTTCCGGCGGGCTGTAGCCCTTGCCGCGGATCTCCACCCACGCGTCGCCGTTGGGGCTGGGCGCCACCTTGAAGGAGCTCACGCCAATGGCCTTGCGGGCCTCGGGCGAGTCGTACTTGCGGCCGATGAGGCGCTTGGCCGCGAAGACGGTGTTCTCCGGGTTGGTGATGGCCTGCCGCTTGGCGATCTGCCCCACCAGGCGCTCGCCAGAGTCCGTGAAGCCCACCATGGAGGGCGTGGTGCGGCTGCCCTCACTGTTGGGGATGACCACCGGCTCGCCGCCTTCCATGACGGCGACGCAGGAGTTGGTGGTGCCCAGGTCGATACCAATCACCTTCGCCATGACTACTGACTCCCCCCGGAGGAACTGTCGGAATCCGCGGGCGCCCCCGGCGCCTCGCTGCTGCCAGGCTGTGAATCCGTGCTGACGGGCGCGTCCGGGGCCTGCGCGGGCGGCGCGGGCGCCGCGGCGGCCTCCGGTGCCGCGGCGCGCTCCGGTGCCCGGGCGACGACGACCATCGCGGGGCGCACGAGCCGGTCATTGAGGTGGAAGCCGCGCGCCACTTCGTAGACGACGTGGCCCGACGGGACGTCGGCGGTCTCCACCTGCTGGATGGCTTCGTGCAGGCGCGGGTCGAAGGGCTGGCCCTTGGCGCTGAAGGCCTTCACGCCGTGGCGGCCGAGCGCGTCCTCGAAGGACTTGCGCGTCATGCCCACGCCCTTCTGGAAGCTGTCGAAGTCGGTGGACTTGCTGGCGGCGTCGAGCGCGCGGTCCAGGTTGTCCATCACGGGGAGCAGGTCCTTGAGGAGCTTCTCCGCGCCGAACTTCTGGACGTCCTCCTTCTCCTTCTGGGCGCGCTTGCGGTAGTTCTCCAGGTCCGCGGCGGCGCGCAGGGCGCGCTCCTGGAAGTCCTTGGCGCGCTCGTGCGCTTCCTTCAAGCGCTCCAGCGTCTCACGGGCCTTGGCCTGGCTGAACTCGATCTGCGCGGTCAGCGACTCGACCTCCTGGCGGAGCGCGGCCGAGTCCTCGGTGGGGGAAGGGACCTCGGGGGTGGAGGCGTCCGCGCCCGCGTCAGGAGTGGAGGCGGCGACTTCCACCTCCACCTCCGTCTCCGGGCCTGCGGTGTCCGCGTCTTCGTCCATCCGACGCTCGACGCTGCGAACCGCCTCGTCGATCACGTCCTGCCCGATGTCCGTCTGGATGCTGCCCTTGTCATGGGTGCCTGACACGGCGCGCACTATCTCACGCGTCGGGGAGCGATCCAACAGGACCCGGAGGGTGAAGGATGCCCGGGCCCCTGTCGGGAGCCCGACGCAATCCACAGGCAGCGGAACTTCACGCTCCGGGCGCGGATTTCTTGCGACCCAACGTTTTCTTGGAAGCCGCTTTCTTCGTGGCCTTGGCGCCCTTGGGGGCCGCAGCCGGGGCCGCGGCGGCCTTCTTGCGCCCGATGGACTTGGTGCCCGGGGCCTTGCCAGTGCTC
>NZ_RAWA01000294.1 GCF_003611675.1 Corallococcus sp. CA053C | reverse complement strand
GTGGGGTTCGGGGCGACGGCGGGCGGCACCTGGGCGGCGTTCCTGTCGGCGGGGTGCCTGGTGGTGGGGGTGGTGTCCTACGTGCTCGTCGAGCGGCGGGTCCCCACCTACGTGGTCCTCTACGTCGCGGCGGGATTGGCCTGCGCGGCGGGTGCCTTTCTTTGAGTGTACGAACATCAGCAGAGGTAGGAGTCGCGATGCCGAGCGAAGCCGAAGGGACATTCGAGATCGTCAACGCGCTGGGGCTGCATGCCCGGGCCGCGGCGCAGATGGTCAAGGTGGCCAACCGCTTCAAGAGCGAGGTCTTCATCGCGGCGGAGGGCAACCGCGCCAACGCCAAGTCCATCATGGGCGTGCTGATGCTCGCGGCGGGGCAGGGCGTCAAGGTGACCGTCACCTGCAAGGGCGAGGACGCGGAGGCGTGCCTGTCCGAATTGAAAAAGCTCATCGCGGATCGCTTTGGCGAGGCGCAATGACAGGTGCCGTTGCAGTTAGACTCCCCGCGAGGGCAGGGAACGAACCGTGAGCAGCCAGGCCACCCCCACACTCAGGTTGACGGGCATCGGCGCCTCGCCGGGCGTGGCGGTGGGCCATGCCTTCATCCTGGACCGTAAGCGCATCCGCACCCCCAAGCTCCGCCTGGCCGACGCCGAGGTGGAGCCAGAGCGGATGCGGATGAAGACCGCGATTGACCTGTCCGACCGCCAGCTCGCGGAGCTGAAGGATCAAATCACCCGCACGGAGGGCAGCGACCACGCCCTCATCCTGGAAGCGCACCGGCTGATGCTCCACGACCCCATGCTCGTGGACGAGGTCAACCGCCTCATCGTCGAGGACCGCATCAACGCGGAGTGGGCGGTGCGCCGCACGGCCCGGAAGATCAAGCACCTGTTCGACAACATCCCGGACGAGTACTTCCGCGAGCGCCGCTCGGACGTGGACTACGTGGCGGACCGCATCATCCGCAACCTGATGGGCCAGGTGGTGGACGAGGAGGTGGAGGTCCCCGCGGAGGCCATCGTCGTGGCGCACGACCTGCCGCCGGCGGACGCGGCGATGATGGCCCGGAGCGGCCGCGTCGCGGGCTTCGTCACCGACCTGGGCGGCCAGACGAGCCACACCGCCATCGTCGCCCGCGCGCGCGAGACGCCCGCGGTGGTGGGCGCCGGTCGCGCGAGCGAACAGATTTCGCCGGGCGACCTGGTCGCGATGGACGGCACGCGCGGCGTGGTGCTGGTGAACCCTTCGGAGGACCAGCTCGCGCTCTTCCGCGAAGAGCAGCGGCGCTACCAGGAGAGCGAGCAGCTGGCGCTCGCGACGAAGGAGCAGCCGGCGGTGAGCACGGACGGCTTCCGCATCCGGCTCAACGGCAACATGGAGTTCCTGGAGGAGATCCCCTCGTTGCTGGCGCACGGCGCGGAGGGCATCGGCCTGTACCGCACGGAGTTCATGTTCCTGGACCGGAAGACGGCGCCCACGGAAGAGGAGCACTACCGCGCCTACAAGCAGGTGCTGGAGGCGATGGGTGGACGGCCCGTCACCATCCGCACGCTGGACCTGGGCGGCGACAAGGTGCCGGGCAAGACGAAGCACGAGAAGGAGCCCAACCCCGCCATGGGGCTGAGGGCCATCCGCTACTGCCTGTCCAACCGGGAGCTGTTCCGGGTGCAGCTCAGGGCGCTGTTGCGCGCGAGCGTGCACGGCAACATGCGGCTGATGTTCCCCCTCATCTGCGGGGTGAGCGAGCTGCGTGAGGCCCGGAGCGAGCTGGAGGCGTGCCGCACGGCGCTGGGGCGTGCCGGGGTGCCGGTGGGCAAGCGCTTCCCGGTGGGCATCATGGTGGAGACGCCGAGCGCGGCGACCATCGCGGACCGGCTCGCGCAGGAGGCGGACTTCTTCTCCATCGGGACGAACGACCTCATCCAATACGCGCTGGCCATCGACCGCCAGAACCGCGAGGTGGCGTACCTCTACCGGCCGCTGCACCTGTCGGTGCTGCGCATGCTCCAGGGCATCGTGAGCGCGGCGAAGGCCGCCAACATCCCCGTGTCGATGTGCGGCGAGATGGCGGGCGATCCGCTCTTCACGCTGGTGCTGCTGGCGATGGGCTTCGACGAGCTGTCGATGACGTCCGGGCAGATTCCGGTGGTGAAGCGGCTGATGCGACGGGTGAGCCGCCACGAGGCCATGGAGATGCTCCAGGGCGCCATGGAGCTGACGACGGCGGAGGAGATCGAGCGCTACGTGCGCATGGAGATGGACCGGCGCTTCAGCGGCCCGGAAGGCTCGCTGCTGTCAGGCGGTCACGACGTGGATCCCGACTCGTCGCTGTAGGCTCCGAAGCAGGCCCCGAAGCAGGCTCCGAAACCCCCCGGACTCCGGGGGAGAGGGGGTCGCCGTTTCCAGCGTGGATGCATACCTTCGCCGGACACGGATGCAGGAGGCAGCAGCGTGTTCAAGCCAACGGACGTTCAGCGGGGGATGACGGTGCGGGACCGGGACGGCGAAGCGCTCGGTGGCATCGTCGCGGTGGATCCCCGGGGTTTCACCATCGGCAAGGGGCGGGTCTTCGAGAAGGAATACCCGGTGCGCTTCTCCGACGTCGCGGACCTGGACGGGGATGACGTCTACCTGCGCCGGGACCTGGCCCACCTGCCGGGCGCCGTGCTGGTCGAAGGCGAAGCGGACGAGGACGCGCCGGATGCAGTGGAAGCCGCGGACGACACCCTCAAGCCCCAGCGCCCGGTGGCCTACACGCACGACCTGACGGGTGCGCTGGTGCCCATGGAGTAGCGGGCAGGGAGCCCTTGTCGGGACCGGGCCGTAGGGAAGCGGGAGCTTCCTTGCGGCTCATTCGCGTTTGAGGATGACCCCGTCGTCGCTGACGGCATAGCTCGCACCGGCATCCATGGCCTCCGACCTGAGCCCGCAGCGCTCATCTTCCAGCGGCGTGAAGTGGATGAAGGTCATCTTGTCGCCGCGCTGGACCCAGGCGTCGTAGGTCGCGAGCTGGAACAGGCAGCGGGTCATCGGATCCGCGTCGCCGGGTGCCTTCCGTCCCGGGGGCATGAAGTCGTCCAGCGCGATCTGGAGGGCCTTGAGTTGTGGCCCCTGCAGAGTGGTGGACGCCGCCTTGCTCCACTCCGGGAATTGGATGCCCTGCGCTACCTCCGGAGGTGCCACGGGGGCCGGCCGGTGCAGGTGCAGGCATCCCGTCGCCGTGAAGAGCAACACTGCCAGGCCCATGTGCTTCATGTGTCCTCGCTCCAGGGGGCTTCGTCCGTGGACTGTACGGTCACTCACCACGCAGGTCGTCCGTGATTCGCTTCACGGGGACGAATTGACCGCCTTCGAGGATGAAGACGGTACGGCCCTGGAAGTCATAGAGGCGGATTTCACAGACGGGATTGAACATCAGCCGGAAGTAGTAGCGCTGCCTGCGCGCCTGGAGATCCTCGGGAGAGAACCCGGTGATGGCCGGGTGGCTGTGGTAGTCCGCGTAGATATCGACCGTCCGCGCATCGGGGTCCGAGACGAACTCCGGCGGCTTGCAGGATTTCCTTCCGCCCGGCAACGGCAGCGGATGGCTGAGTGTCGAGGGGTAGCTGGCGTAGAACGCCGACTCGAAGTTTCGCTGGTAGATGACCCCGCAGTACTCCTGCCCCTCGCGCGTATTTCCCGCCGTGGCTCCAGGCAGCTGCTTCACCACGGTGCAGAGTTCGGGCGCCAGGGTCATCAAGCTGTCGAAGGGGCCCACCATGGGACCGGAAACGACGAGGCGGCGCTGGTCGTCGAGCCAGAATCGGGCAGGGCCTCCACTCGCGCAGCCGGTCAGCAGGAGGATGAGCGTTGGCGCGAAGGCCCGCGTATGCGACGCGCGGCTGCATCGCGGAAGCAGGCGCCCGGACTTCATCGTCATCCGAGGACGCTAGCGACGGTGTCTGACACTCCACGGACGCGGCTTCACTCGGGACGGGAGTCCTCGCCATCCGCGGGGGACCCGTCCTTCCCATTTTCGTCCGCCCTGCCTCCGTGGCGTCCGTGCTGGGGCGTCAGCACCCGGGCCAGGGGCCGCAGCAGCACCAGCGATAGCAGCGCCAGCCCCACGGTGGTGCCCGCCGCCACGTACAGGCCCAGCCCGCAGGCCAGGCCCACCGCCGCCGTCACCCAGAGGTTGGCCGCGGTGGTGAGCCCCTTCACGGAGCCGCCATGGCGCATGATGACGCCCGCGCCCAGGAAGCCGATGCCCACGACGACCTGGCTCGCGATGCGGCTGATGTCCGCCCGCGCCCCAGGAGACGCGGACGGCCCCAGCACCTCCTCCGCGTACACGCTGGTGAGCGTGAAGCAGCACGCCCCCAGCGCGACGAGCGTGTGCGTGCGCAGACCCGCGGCTTGGCTGCGGGCCTCGCGCTCCACGCCCAGCACCCCGCCCAGGAACGTGGCCAACACCAACCGACCGATGAGGATGAGGGGATCCACGCTGGGGCGTGACGCTACTCGCCCAGGTCGATCTTCTCGTCTTTGTCCGCCTCGTTCAGTTCGGGATTGGGCAACGTGTCCAGCGTCGCCACCAGCAGCTTGTACGAAGGGACGACGTAGGGCTCCACGTCCGGCCCCAGCTCCTTCACGTACTGCTCCTTGCGCTCGCTGTACTTCTTGTCCTCCGAATCCCAGCTCCCCGCGGACTCCGCGGCCCACACCTCCTCGCCGTCGCGGCAGCGAAGCAGCTGCGCCTTCAGCGCCACCTCCGCCCCGTCACCCACGCGCTTCACCTGCGGATCCAGCCACAGCACGCCCTCGATGCCCTCCACGCACTGGTCCTTGAAGGTCGCGTCGGTGGGGCGCTCGGGCAGGGACGTGTTGGCCTTCACCAGGTAGTCCCGGTTCTGGTTCAGCCACTGCCGCGCGATGAGGCTCCACAGGTCCCCCACGTACTGCTGGCCCTGCGGGAACGGCTGCGTCACCACCGCCAGCCGCTTCACCTGCTGCCGGTCCACCGTCGCGTAGTCCGCGCGCAGGCGGTGGTTCTTCACCGTGCTCGCGCAGCCGGCCAGCATCATCAGGCCCAGCACCGGCGTCAGTCGCTTGAACGTCCCCATGGCTTGAAGCTCCCTTGAGAGAAACAGAAGTGGGAAACAGAAGCCCCGCGCTTCCCCTCGAAGGGAAGGCGGGGCCTGAGGTCCGACGCGGATATTAAGCGGTTCGCGCGCGCTGTCAGGCCGCGCGTGTGGAGGACGCGTCGCCGCCGGACGCCGCACCGTTCTGCTGGGCGCGGGCCGCGTCACGCTGCCGCTTGTCGTGCATGAGCTGCATCACCGCCGCCAGCACCGTGAAGGACACCAGCAGCGTGGTGATGAGGCCGATGCAGGCGACGATGCCCATGGAGCGCACGCCGTTGTGGCCGGCTATCAGCAGCGCCGCGAAGCCCGCGACCGCCGTCAGGGTGGAGGACGCCACCGCCGCGCCCACGCTGCGCAGCGCCACCAGCGGGGACGTGCCCTCCAGGAAGCGGTGCAGCAGGTACAGGCCGTGGCTCACGCCGAAGCCCAGCAGGATGGGCAGGATGATGACGTTCATGAAGTTCAGGCGCAGGTCGAACAGCGCCATGAAGCCCAGCATCATCCCCAGGCCCACCGTCAGCGGAATCACCGACGCCAGCGCCAGCTTCGCGTTGCGGAAGTCCGCGAAGTGCATCGCGAGGATCCACAGCGCGGTGAGGATGATGGTGAGCTTCGCGTCCTTGAGCACCATGCGCGCCAGCGTCGCGTACAGCTGCGTGGCGCCCGCGGCGCGGAACTCCTGCTCCACCGGCGCGCCCGTGGGCCCGCCGTCCGTGAACTTGCCCGGCGTCACCATGCCCTTGATGGAGCGCGTCTGGTCCGCGAACTGGAGCATCTGCTTGCCGTCCCACAGGTCCACGCTCGGGTAGATGAACGTGAGGTAGCCGTGGTTCTCCGGGCTCGTGCTGGGCAGGTGGCGGAACTGCGTGGCGTAGATCTCCGGCACGTGGTGCACGTCGAAGGGACGGGCCTCCAGCATCTTGAGGAAGATCTTCGCCTTGTCCTGCGTCTCCGGCGGCAGCGACGCCACGTCGATGTCCTTCAGCTCCGCCTGCCACTCCTCCAGAATCTTGGTGTTCGCCTGCGCGGTGCCTTCCGGCGGCACGAAGGTGAAGAGGCTCATCACCTGGGAGATGGTGGGGCGCTTCTTCGGATCCTCCGTCAGCGCCTTGTAGAGGGCCTCCGTCTCCGCCAGGTCCTTGGTGTAGATGGCGAGCGGGTCGCTGGCGATCTTGAAGCGCAGGTTGATTTCATCCTGCAGCACCACCGACGGCTGGTTGGCCGGCATCAGCGCGCGGGTGTTGTAGTTGAAGCGCACGCCGTACGGCAGGCGCGTGAGGAAGTCCGCGCCCGCGGGGGGCTCGCCGTCCTTCCACGGGATGGCCGCGCCGCACACCACCGCCACCACCACGCAGCCCACCGCCAGCACCAGGCCCGGACGCGGGATGCGCATCTCGTTGCCGGAGGCGTTGTTCACCGCCGGCGGCTTCATCACGCCAATCAACTTCTGCGGCAGCTCCGGGTTCCGGCGGCCCGCCAGCGCCAGCAGCGCCGGGCACCAGGAGAACAGCGTGATGCCCAGCACCAGCGTGCCCATGCCGGCCAGGAAGCCGAACTGGGAGAAGCCCTTGAAGTCGCTCACCATCAGCACGAAGAACGAGCCCGCCACCACCACCGCGGACACCAGCGCCGGCCTGCCCGCGTTGATGACCGCGTCGCGGATGGCCACGTCGTAGCGCTTGCCCGCGCCCAGCTCCAGGCGCGTGCGGAAGATGAAGTGGATGCCGTAGTCGATGCCGAACCCCATCAGGATGCCGCCCAGGATGGAGGTGATCATGTTCAGCTCACCTATCGCCACGTAGGTGAAGCCCAGCGTGTACAGCGTGCCCGCCACCGTGCCGCTCACCACGATGAGCGTGGGCGCCCACTTGCGGAAGAACGCGATGGTGATGGCGAAGATGGCGACCAGCGCCAGGATGGTCACCGGCTGGAGCGACTCCTCGATGGCGTACGAGTCGTCCACCGCTGTCTTGTAGGAGCCCGTGAAGCCGTAGGCGACCGTCTTCTTGTCGCCCATCTTGTAGTAGTCCTCCACCAGCTGCACGCCCGCGGCGTTCGTCTTGGAGTAGGCCGCCAGGTCCTTGCGCAGCTTCTCCACGTAGTCCTTCGTCTGGCCAATCTGGTTGGTGTCCCACATCGGCTTGATGAGGAGCAGCAGCAGCTTGCGGTCCTGGGAGATGTAGTAGTCGTCCGCGATGCTCTTGTTGCCAACGCTGGAGTACTTGTCGACCAGGTCCTGCAGGTCCAGCTTCACCGGCTCCGTCTTCTTGATCTCGATGTAGAACGGGTTGCTGCGGCGGATCTGATCCTTGAGGAACGCCATGATGCGGCGCTTGCCCTCGGCCAGGTCCTCCGTCTTCACGAACAGCACCATGTTCTGCTGCACGAACTCGACGGGGATCTTGTACGTGAGCGAGCGCGCGTGCTCCTTGTCCTGGCCCACCATCACGGCCAGGTCGTCCGCGACGCGCTTGAGCGTGGCCTCGTCGTCGCCGCGCAGCGCGACCATGAAGAAGCCGCTGCCGCCCACCATGTCGATGACGCGCTTGACGTCCTTCACCTCCTGGAGGTCCTGGGAGATGAGGTCGAGCTGGTTCGAGTTGATGGTCAGCTTCGACGTGCCCCACACGGCCAGACCGAGCAGCAGCAACAGCACGGTCATGACGGTGCCAGGACGCCGGACCAGCATCTCGGCGTAGGCGACTGCGAAGCGGGGCGGGGGATGCGAGGAGGGATTGCCGCTCATGGGCGCGGGACCCTATCGACAAACCCTCCCGCCAGGAAGCGGCGCCAGGGACGCCTGACCGCCCCTCCTGCACGCGAGGCGGGGCCCCCCTCCTCCCGGGAATAACCGCGCCTTACGGTCGCCCCTCAGTGCCCCGGGGGGACGACCAGGGGGACGGCCTCCACCGCCACCCCCTCTTCCCGGGGGGGAATGAGGAAGGGGCCGGGCTGGCGCAGGAAGCGGACCGCCACGGCGCCCAGGAAGCGCAGGCCCTCGCGCACGGGGACGTCCCGGGCGCGCAGGGCCACGCCCAGGGCCAGGGCGAAGGACACGCCGAAGTTGAGGATGCCGATGACGACCACCCCCAGGAGGGCCGCCAGGAAGTCCGGCGTCATCACCGCGGAGGGGCCCAGCGTGCAGCCCGCGAAGGCCAGCGAGCCGAACGACAGCGTGACGTGCCGCACGTCCAGCGGGAGGCCGAAGAAGCCGCCCACGCCCGGCGCCACGGCCAGGAGCACGCCCAGGGTGACGCTGCCGCCCACGCCGGCCGCGTGGTGCATGAGGGCGTCCGCCACGCGGCGCGCGCCGTGCTCGCCCAGGAACATGCGCAGCACGCGGTGGTGGGCCAGGGCCTCCGGCAGGCGGCGGTAGACGACGAAGTTCTCGAACCAGCCCGCGGCCACGCTGGACACCCAGAGGAGCACGCCGGTGAAGGCGGCCCACAGCAGCGTGGCGCTGTGCCAGGGGTGCAGGGACTCCACCACGTGGTGGGCCTTCTCCACCGACAGCAGCGAGTGGCCGAAGAGCACCTGGACGCCCAGCGCCAGCGCCACCGCCGTGGGCAGCACGCAGCCCAGGTTGCCCAGGGCCGCGGCCAGCTGCGAGCGGGTGATGCGCGGCACCAACGCCGCCAGCCGCTCCATGCGCCCGCTGCCGTCGCCCGGGCCGGCGTCCTCGCCCACCGCGGCGGCCAGCGTGGAGGCCGTCATGGACGGCTGCTTGGTGGCCAGCGTGAAGCCCAGGAACTGCATCACCACGAAGCTGCCGGCGTAGTTGAGCGCGGCGAAGAAGCCCGCGAAGAAGGGGGCCAGCGACAGCCCGCCCAGGAAGAACTTCAGCGCGGCGGTGAACGCGGTGAGCAGCCCGCCGCCCGCGGCCGAGTGCACCATGCGGTGGAACTCGCCCGGCGTCGCGGTGATGTAGTGCTCGCCGGTGTTGCCGGTGCGCTCGATGATCTTCCGCGCCAGCAGCCGCGCGTTGCGGCGCACCAGCGCGCGCACGGAGCGGTCCGCGTGCGCGTGCCGCAAGAGGTCCGACAGCAGCACCAGCGCCTCGCGCCAGCGCGGCTCGCCCCGGGTCGCGCCCAGCACGCGCGCGATGGCCTCCATCCGGTCCAGGCCGCGCCGGATGCGCTCCAGCCGGTACACCAGGTCCACGCTGACGCCCGAGTGCTCCAGGTGCCGCGTGACGGACGCCACCACCTGCCGGCAGTCCGACACGCCCTGCGCCAGGTCGCGCAGCGAGTCCTGCGCCCCGTCGCGCGCCAGCACCGCGTCACACACCAGCCGCAGCTTGAGGAATGGGGAGGCGCGGAAGGACAGCTCCGGGCTGCGGTCGCGCACGTCTTCCGCCAGCCCCAGGCCCGCCACCTGCACGCCCAGGAGCAGCAGCGCGTCCATCAGGTCGCCGCGCACGCGCGCGATGGGGGACGGGTCCGGCGGCGGCGGATCCCCGACGAGCGCCGTCAGCCGCGCGAGCAGCGCCGGGGACAGCGCGGCCAGCCACTCCGCGTCCTCCGGCACCGGGAACAGGCGCAGGAGCAGCTCCGACAGCTTGCCCGGCTCCGGCGGCGCGGGCAGCACGCCGCGCACGAAGCGGTCCGTCAGTTCGGAGAAGAAGCCGTTGCCGCCGCTCAGGCCCACCTGGGCGAAGAGCTTCAGCCCCCGGCTGCCCGAACACACCCCGGACACCAGCCGGGTGACGGACATGCGCAGCGGGGCCTCCGCCTCCAGCACGCGCACCAGCAGCGACAGCCGGGAGTCCGCGGGGGACAGCGCGGCGTCCTCTCCGTCCGTCAAGCCCTGGGCGGGGATGCGCTCGCGCATCCAGTGCATCCAGCGCTCCACCCACGCGAGGCGCGCGTCCAGGCCGTCCTCGGGGACCTCGGAGAGCAGACGGAACAGGTCCCGCACCGCGGGGTGGCCCGGAGCCCGGGGCGCGTGCTGCACGCAGAACGCATCCACCTCGCGCGCGGACGGCGCGCTGCGGGCCAGGCTCTGCTGAGCGGGGGAGGAGACGGTCATTCGCCAGGCGCTCGGGGGGAGGGGGACGCGGAGCCTACCCGGCCCGAGCCTCCCCCGGAACCCGGGGGAAGGCCGTGGGCCTGATCGCCTGGCTGCTCAACGCGACCCCGACTGGATTACTTCAGCTTCACCGAAGCCAGTTCGTTGTTCTTCGTCCGCATGGCCCCCAGCAGCCCGTCCCATCCGCCCTCCTTGAAGAGCGGACGCACCTGGTCGTCACGGATGCCGGTGAGCATGGAATCCCCGAGGACGGACACGTCCACGACCTTCCACGCGCTGCCCACCTTCTCCACGGAATACTTCAGCTTCATCTCCTGCTTCTTCAGCGGGTGGTTGATGAAGATGGTGGAGCCCACGAGCGCCTTGTCGCCCGTCACCTGCGGCTCGTCGTAGGTGATGGAGTCCAGGTTCTTGAAGTTCTCGCGCACCTTGGGGAAGGCCATCTTCGCGAAGAGGCTGTGGAACAGCTGGATGAACTCCTTGCGCTGGGCGTCCGTGGCCTTGGTCCACTCGTCGCCGAGCAGGAAGAGTCCCTGCTGCTCGCCGCCCAGGTTCTCCAGGGCCTTGAGGTCCTTCTCGTAGCGCACCGACTGCACCACGGTCTTCACCGGCTTGGTGATGGTGTCGTTGGCGGCCTTCGGCGCGGCGAACGCAGGCACGGCGAGGGTGAGGGCGACCAGGAAGGGAAGGGTGCGGATGCGGGCGTTGACGTTCATATGGGTGGGTGGCCTCCTGAAGAAGGGCGCGAGTCCTGTTAGCCCAGGGGAACGCCCCACGACGCACAAAATTCATCCGGCAGGCAGGCCCACCTCGTGCGTCGTGTGGGGCCGCTTTCGCGGGGAGACGACGAATAAACGGGCCTGTCTGGAGGTTTGACTCCGTTGCGACTGCACGTTTACTGTCCGCCCCCTGCGCTGCGTCACTGGATTTGCGCAAGCTCGAGAAGACATGCCTACCGACTTCCTGTTCACGTCTGAATCCGTCACCGAAGGCCACCCGGACAAGATCGCCGATCAGATCTCCGACGGTGTGCTGGATGCCATCATCGCCAAGGATCCGCAGGCGCGCGTCGCCGTGGAGACGCTCGTCAAGACGGGCCTCGCCATCGTCGCGGGCGAGGTGACGACGAACTGTTACGTGGACATCCCGAAGATCGTCCGGTCGACCATCACGCGCATCGGCTACACCGATAGCTCCATGGGCTACGACGGCAACACCTGCGGCGTCATGGTGGCCATCGAAGGCCAGAGCCAGGACATCGCCCGGGGCGTGGACAACAAGAAGGACCAGGGCGCCGGCGACCAGGGCATGATGTTCGGCTTCGCGTGCGACGAGACGCCGGAGCTGATGCCCGCGCCCATCCACTACGCGCACGCGCTGACCCGCCGTCTGGCGGAGGTGCGCCGCAAGAACCACCCGTGGATCCGCCCGGACGGCAAGAGCCAGGTCACGGTGGAGTACAAGGACGGCCGCCCGGTCCGCATCGACGCGGTGGTGGTGTCCACGCAGCACGCGGATGAGATCTCCAACAAGAAGATCCAGGAGGCCATCCGCGAGGACGTCATCCTCAAGGTCCTCCCGAAGAAGCTCATCGACAACAAGACGAAGTTCTTCATCAACCCCACGGGTCGCTTCGTCATCGGCGGCCCCATGGGCGACTCGGGCGTCACGGGTCGGAAGATCATCGTCGACACCTACGGCGGCATGGGCCGTCACGGTGGCGGTGCGTTCAGCGGCAAGGACCCGTCCAAGGTGGACCGCTCGGCCGCGTACATGGGCCGCTACATCGCCAAGAACGTCGTCGCCGCGGGCCTCGCGACCCGCTGCGAGGTGCAGGTGTCCTACGCCATCGGCGTGGCGGAGCCCGTCAGCGTGATGGTGGAGACCTTCGGCACGTCCACCGTGCCCGAGGAGCACATCGCGCGCGCGGTGCGCCAGACGTTCGGTCTGCGTCCCCGCGAGATCACCGAGCACCTGGACCTGCTGCGGCCCATCTACCAGAAGACCGCCGCGTACGGTCACTTCGGCCGCCCGGACAAGGAGTTCACCTGGGAGCGCACGGACAAGAAGGACGTGCTCCGCGAGGCCGCTGCCGCCGCTGGCAGCACCAAGACGCGCACCCCCCGCCTCAAGGCGGTCTGACGCACCCGGTTCCGGCGCGCTCCGCCTGAACCCCACGCGCTCGTCCCTCCCCGGGGCGGGCGCGTTTTCATTTTCGCCGGACGTCAGAGTCCGGGCGCACACCGGGTATGGCCTGTTAGGACACGGGCATGCCGACTCCGGGTGCCGCGTCTGGCTGGCGCATCGTGCTGCTCACCGTGGCCCCCGCCGTGGCGCACGACTTCACGTGGTCGCTGCGCGCCCGGGGGCACGACGTGGTGGCGGTGGTGGTGCCCACGGGCCTCCGGGGGCTGGGGCCGCTGGACATGGA
>NZ_RAWA01000293.1 GCF_003611675.1 Corallococcus sp. CA053C | reverse complement strand
GCCGGGGAGGCCACTCCGGCAAGGCGCCTTCGCAGAAAGGACGGCGGGGCGGCGGCAGGCGGCGGCGCTGAGCGGACGCCCGGGCTGGCGGAACACCGGCCCTGGAGACGGCCTGCGCGGGTGCGTGCGGCGCGGCCGGCCGGGCACGCCCCCGTGTCCGGGAGTGTCTAGCCTTACTCGCAGGGACGCGGCGCCGCGCTCCACTCGCAAGGAGGACGACCATTCCTGCCATCCGCGGAAACATCCTGGGATTGAAGCCGAGCCAGTTGAAGCGCCTGGAGGCGACCTACCGGCGGCGGGTGCTGCCGGGCGAGGTGGTGAGCCCCGAGCTTGCCCGTCACCTCACGGAACTCTCCGTCGAGACGGGCCGGCAAGTGGGCGTGCTCATCACCCGACGCGGCGACATCGAGCACGTCATGGTCGGGGATGCCTTCCAGCTGGAGCTGCCGGAGCTGGGACGCCTGCGCGCGGGCGACACCCGACTGCGCGGGCTGCGGCTCGTCCACACCCACCTGAAGGACGAACCGCTCACCCCCGACGACCTCACGGACCTGGTGCTGCTGCGGCTGGACCTCGTCTGCGCCATCGTCGCGCAGCCCGAGGGGCTGCCGGGCAAGGTCTACCTGGGCCAGCTCGACCCCGACGCCACCGGCCCGCGCGCGAAGTTCTGGAAGACGCAGATGGCCCCGGACATCCGCGCGCTCGATGTCGACCCCGTGGCCGTGGCCGAGGAGCTGGAAGCGGCGTTTGGCCGTGCCACCGCCGGCCGCGAGGTCGCGGTGCAGGGGAGGGCGCTGCTCATCGGCGTGGCGCTGGAGGGCCGGGGTGTCGCGGAGGCGTCCATGGCGGAGCTGGAGGAGCTGGCGCGGACCGCGGGCATCCAGGTGCTCGACACCTCCATCCAGACCCGCAATCAAATCGACCCCCGGTATGTGATTGGCCGGGGGAAGCTGGAGGAGTTGAACCTCCGCGCGATGCAGCTGTTCGCGGACCTGCTCGTCTTCGACCACGACCTGACGCCGGCCCAGGCGCGGCACCTCGCGGACCAGACGCAGCTGAAGGTCCTGGACCGCACCCAGCTCATCCTCGACATCTTCGCGCAGCACGCGCACAGCGCGGAGGGCCGGCTCCAGGTGGAGCTCGCGCAGCTGCGCTACCGGCTGCCACGGTTGGCCCAGCGCGACGAAGGGCTCTCCCGGCTGATGGGCGGCATTGGCGGACGCGGCCCCGGTGAGACGAAGCTGGAGGTGGACCGCCGCCGCGTGCGCGACCGCATCAACATGCTGGAGAAGCGCATCGATGCCCTGAGCGCGAGCCGGCAGGTCCGGCGCCAGCAGCGCGTGCGGCATGACGTGCCCATCCTCTCCATCGTCGGCTACACGAACGCGGGCAAGTCCACGCTGCTCAACCACCTGACGGACTCCGACGTGGTGGTGGAGAACAAGCTGTTCGCCACGCTGGACCCCAGCAGCCGCCGGCTGCGCTTCCCGCGCGACCGCGAGGTCATCATCACCGACACGGTGGGCTTCATCCGCGCGCTGCCCCGGACGCTGGTGAGCGCCTTCCGCGCCACGCTGGAGGAGCTGACCGACGCGGACCTGCTGCTGCACGTGGTGGATGCGTCGGACCCCGCCTACCCGCTGCAGATCGAAGCCGTGGAGCGCATCCTCCGGGACCTGGACCTGCACGAGGTGCCGCGCCTGCTCGTCTTCAACAAGTGCGACCTGCTGGAGGGCGGCGTGGGCGGGCACTCGGCGCACGTCAACGCGCAGTCCCGGCACGGCATCGCCATCAGCGCGCAGACGGGCGAAGGCATGACGGACCTGCTGCTGCGCATCGAGGAGCTGCTCTGGCAGGAGGGCAAGTCGCTCACGGCGAGCGGCCAGTCGTTTCAGCAGGAACATCCTCCCCACTGAGGGCCGGAAGCCCCCGTTCCCTCCCCGACACCCCACGGTGGCTGCATTGACAACGTGGGGTGTCTGTCTTATTTCAAGTCCGTCATGAGGCCCGTCTCCTTCCACACCCTGCCGTGCTCGAGCGCCATCGCGCCGAC
Source organism: Corallococcus sp. CA053C (assembly GCF_003611675.1). Lineage (GTDB taxonomy): Bacteria > Myxococcota > Myxococcia > Myxococcales > Myxococcaceae > Corallococcus. The sequence goes on along the minus strand of NZ_RAWA01000293.1, from coordinate 10,534 downwards.
GGCGGACGTGCGCCTCGCCCCCCGTCACGAGGTTCTGCTCGATATTTGAGCAGGCGGACCGGTGTATTCCGGTACGCGGGGTGGCTGGTTCCCGTGTGCCGTGAGTCCTGGTTCCGCCGACAGCTCCTGGCCGTGTCTTCATGTGTCCTCACGCGTTCCTGAGCGGGCCTGACGTGCCCCTCCGGTGTGCCACGCGTGCGTGCGCCTGAAGCCTTCCGCCGCTGCCTTCCCTTTCACACCACCAGCGCCATGCAAACGCACCCGCGGGCCTCGCTGCCCGACGGGAACAGGAGTCCTTCATGTCCCGCACCACGCGCATCGAGCGGTACCGCAACATCGGCATCATGGCCCACATCGACGCGGGCAAGACGACGCTCACCGAGCGCGTCCTCTTCTTCACCGGTCGCATCCACTCCACGGGAGAGGTGCACACGGGCTCCACGGAGATGGACTGGATGCCGCAGGAGAAGAAGCGCGGCATCACCATCACCTCCGCGGCAACCACCGCGTTCTGGTCTCCCCGGCACGGGCGCGTGGCGGGCGTGCCCCACCGCATCAACATCATCGACACGCCGGGCCACGTGGACTTCACCATCGAGGTGGAGCGCTCGCTGCGCGTGCTCGACGGCGCGGTGGCGGTGTTCGACGCGAGCCAGGGCGTGGAGCCCCAGTCGGAGGCGGTGTGGCGCCAGGCGGACCGCTACCACGTTCCGCGCATCGCGTTCGTCAACAAGATGGACAAGGTGGGCGCGGACTTCGCCATGAGCGTGAAGTCCATGGAGGAGCGGCTGGGTGCGCGCGCGGTGGCCGTGCAGTGGCCCCTGGGCGACGGCGCGGACTTCCACGGCTTCGTGGACCTGGTGCGCATGCGGGCCGTGCGCTTCGAGGGTGAGGAAGGACAGTTCAGCGACGAGGAGCCGTTGTCGTCGGCGCTGCGCGAGGAGGTGACGCCGCTGCGGCTGCGCCTCATCGAAGCGTGCGCGGACGTGGACGCCGTGGTGTTGGAGAAGTTCGTGGAAGGGCGCTTGGAAGACATCACCGCGGAGGACCTGGAGCGCGCGTTGCGTTCGGGCACCCTCTCGCGAACGCTGGTGCCCGTGCTGTGCGGGTCGGCCTTCAAGAAGAAGGGAGTGCAGATGCTGCTGGATGCCGTCGTCAACTACCTGCCCGCGCCTTCGGACCTGGCCGCCGTGGAGGGCTGTGTCCCCGGCACGGACGAGCGTGTGTCCCGTCCCGTGTCGGACGCGGCGCCCCCCAGCGCCCTGGCGTTCAAGCTGATGAGCGACAAGTCCGTGGGCGGCATCGTGTTCCTGCGCGTGTACTCGGGGACGCTGCGCGCGGGCACCGTCCTGCTCAACCCCGCCACCGGGCGGCGTGAGCGGGTGGGCCGCCTGATGTTCATGCACGCCAACCGCCGCGAGGAGGTGGCGGAGGTGCATGCGGGCGACATCTGCGCGGCGCTCGGCCTCAAGGGCGTGCGCACGGGCGACACGCTGTGCGATCCGGCGGAGCCGGTGGTGTTGGAGGCGTTGGGCGTGATGGAGCCCGTGGTGCAGCTCGCCGTGGAGGCGCGCTCGCCCGGGGAGTTGCCGAAGCTGGAGGAGGGACTGCAGAGGTTGGCGGCGGAGGATCCGTCGCTGCGCGTGGGCGTGGATCCGGAGAGCGGCCAGGTGCTGCTGTCCGGCATGGGAGAGCTGCACCTGGAGGTGGTCGTGGACCGGTTGAAGACGGAGTTCGGGGTGGAGGCGCGCGTGGGACAGCCGAAGGTGGCGTACCGCGACACGCTCCGGCGCGCGGTGCGCCAGGAGTACCGCCACGTCCGCCAGTCGGGCGGGCCCGGACAGTACGCCCGCGTGGTGCTGGACGTGGGTCCGGCGCCGCGAGGCGCGGGGTTCGTCTTCGTGGATGACACGAAGGGCGGCACCATTCCCCGGGAGCTGATTCCGGCGATTGAGAAGGGCGTGGCCGGGGCGCTGGCGCGGGGCGTGCGGGACGGCGTGCCGCTGGTGGACGTGGAGGTGCGGCTGGTGGATGGAGACACGCACGTGAAGGACTCCACCCCCCAGGCGTTCGCCATCGCGGGTTCGCTGGCGCTCCAGGAGGCCGCGAAGCGCGCGGGCGTGCAGCGGCTGGAGCCGGTGATGGACGTGGAAGTCACCACGCCGGAGGAGTCCCTCGGCGAGGTGCTGGGGGACCTGTCGGCGCGGCGGGGGAGGGTGTTGGGAATGGAGGCGAAGGGGACGTCGCGGAGCGTGTCCGCGCGCGTGCCCATGGCGCGCCTCTTCGGTTACGTGACGGCGCTGCGAGGCCGCACGCAGGGACGCGCCCAGGCCAGCATGCGCCTGGGGGCGTACGAGCCGGTGCCCGACGCGGTCCCCGCGTCTGTCGCTGAAGCGCGGGTGTGACGTGAACAGGCGGCCCCGGAAACCCGATGGATGGGTTTCCGGGGCCGCTGTGCGTCGGGTCGTGTTTCAGGTGAGCCGCTTGCCCATCTGCTGGAGCAGCGCGTCGCCCGTCGCGTCCTGCGTCTTGAGCGCGAAGACGGCGCGCATGGCGTCGGAGGTGATGTAGCGCAGGTGGGGTGCCTGGGCGGTGGCGGCTTCGACGATGAGCTTCGCGATGTCGTCCGCGGACTGGCCTCCGCTCGCGTACAGCTTCGCGGACTGCTGCATGTAGGCGGCGAGCAGGCCTCGATATACCTCCGGCGCGTCGCCCTGCGTGCCGTTGCCCGTGGCGCGCACGTTGTTGACGAACTCGGTGTTCACCGGCCCCGGCTCCACCAGCGAGACGTGGATGCCCAGCCGCGCGGCCACGGGCGCGAGCGCTTCCATGAAGCCCTCCACCGCGAACTTCGCCGCGCAGTAGGCGTCGTTGAAGGGCTGGCCCACGAGCCCGCCGATGCTGCTCAGGGAGATGATGCGCCCCGAGCCCTGCTCCCGCATGGCGGCGAACACCGCCTGCGTCACGCGCCACACCCCGAAGAAGTTGACCTCCATCGTGCGCCGCAGGGCCTCCTCGGAGGTCTGCTCCATCGTGCCCAGGTAGCCCGCGCCCGCGTTGTTCACCAGCAGGTCGATGCGGCCGTGGGCCTGGAGGACGTCCTTCACGCAGCCCTGGACGGAGGCGTCGCTGGACACATCCAGCGTGCGGACGTGGAGGCGCACGCCCTCGGCGGCGGCGCGGGCCTTGAGGGCCTCCGCGCGGGTGCTGTCGCGCAGCGTGGCCACGACCTCGAAGCCCTGGTGCGCCAGGAGGACGGCCGTGCTCAGGCCGATGCCGGTGGACGTGCCCGTGACGAGTGCGATGGGTGCCATGATAGGTTGCTCCAGACGTGGCGCCGTGGACGGCGCGTGCGAGGCCCAGGGTTAGCACCGGGCACGGCGCCGGGGACTGACCCCACGCGCCAGGGAGTTGACCCGCGATGCCACCGACCTCCCGAACGCGGGTGCAGCTGCCCCGCTCCTTCTGCGTCTCCCTGCGGGAGGCGGGCGTGGACCTGGACGCGATCGCGCGGCGGGTGGGCGTGGCGTCCGCGGCGGAGCACATGACGCTGGCGCAGTCGGATGCGTTGCTGGACCAGGCGCTGCTGGCCGTGAAGGATCCGTCGTTCGTGCTCACCGCCACCGCGCGGCTGCGCCCGGAGCTGTTCGGCGTGGTGGGGCTCGCGGCCATGGCGGCGCCGGACCTGGGCACCGCGCTGGCCCGCCTGGAGCGCTACAAGCGGCTCTTCTCTTCGGACACGCTGGAGGTCACGCGCACTCGCGAGGGCGCCCGCATCCGCCTGCACCTGGGGCGTCCGGATCACGCGTCCGCGTCCTTCCGCGCGGAGCTGGAGTTCACCTTCCTGGTGGCCTTCAGCCGGCGGATGACGGGCACCCAGGTGGTGCCCCTGCGCGTGGAGCGGCGCGGGCCTCCCGTGGCGCACCGGGGGCGCAGCGAGGCGTTCCTGGGCGTGACGGTGAGCTACCGGCAGCCGCAGGACGTGCTGGTGCTCTCCGCGCTGGACCTGGCGCGTCCGCTGCTGAGCAGCAACCCGGAGCTGGCCGGACTCTTGGGGCCGCGCGCGGAGTCGCTGCTACAGGAGCGCGGCAACGGCGACGTCGTGGGCCAGGTGCGCGCGGTGCTGCGCCGCATGCTCCACGGCGACGAGCCCACCCTGGATGCGGTGGCGCGGGCGCTGGGCATCAGTGCGCGCGGCCTCCAGCGGCGGCTGTCGGAGGCGCGCACGTCCTTCGTCACGCTGCTGCGCGAGGTGCGCTGCGACGTGGCGTGTGAGCACCTTGCCGGGACGGACATCGACCTGGCGGAGCTGTCCTTCCTCCTGGGCTTCTCCGAACCGAGCGCATTCCACCGGGCCTTTCGGCGCTGGAGGGGCGTGACGCCCGCGGACTTCCGCCGCGCCTCGCGGGCCCCTGTGCAGGGCCGGAGCACGGGCCGCGCCTGAGCGGTGGGCTTCGGCTCGGGTGTCGCGTGTCCTGGGCCGTCCATGCTTGCCTGTCAGGCCGGCTGGGAGGCGCTGCCCGTTGAACGCAGGGACTGGCGGGGGGTGGGATTGTTCCCCGGAGGTGTCTCCTCCCCTGGCCACGTCCTGAAGCGTGAGGGCCCGGGTCGTCCGGGCTTGCACCGGTGGACAGAGGTGATTGAGTCCGCCGCCGTGACGGACGACACCCAAGCACAGCGCGCGGTCCACGCGGTCTGGAGGATTGAATCCGCGCGGCTCATCGCCGGGCTCGCGCGCATGGTGCGCGACGTGGGGCAGGCGGAGGAGCTGGCGCAGGACGCGCTCGTGGCCGCGCTGGAAAAGTGGCCGGTGTCGGGCGTGCCGGACAACCCGGGCGCGTGGCTCATGGCCACGGCGAAGCGGCGCGCCATCGACGAGATGCGGCGGCACAAGCTGCTGGCGCGCAAGCACGAGGAGCTGGGGCACGAACTGGAGGAGGCGCAGACGCCGGACCTGGATGCGGCGCTCGACGACGACGTGGGCGACGACCTCTTGCGGCTCGTCTTCACCTCGTGTCACCCGGTGCTGTCGCCGGAGGCGCGGGTGGCCCTCACGCTCCGGTTGCTGGGAGGCCTGACGACAGAGGAGATCGCCCGCGCGTTCCTCGTCCCGGAGCCGACGGTGGCCCAGCGCATCGTCCGGGCGAAGCGGACCCTGGCGGAGAAGGGCGTCCCCTTCGAGGTGCCCCGGGGCGAGGAGCTCGCCACGCGACTGGCCTCGGTGCTGGAGGTCGTCTACCTCATCTTCAACGAGGGCTATTCCGCGACGGCGGGGGACGACTGGATGCGCCCCGGGCTCTGCGAGGACGCGCTGCGCCTGGGCCGCATCCTGGCGGAGCTGGTGCCGAACGAGCCGGAGGTGCACGGGCTGGTGGCGTTGATGGAGATCCAGGCGTCGCGGGCCCGGGCGCGCGTGGGGCCCTCTGGCGAACCTGTCCTCCTGTTGGACCAGAACCGCGCACAGTGGGATCAGCTCCTCATCCGCCGGGGCCTCGCGGCGCTGGAGCGCGCGGAGAAGCTGGGAGGCGCGCAGGGCCCGTACGCGGTGCAGGCCGCCATCGCCGCCTGTCACGCGAGGGCAAGGACGCCGGAGGCCACGGACTGGCAGCGCATCGCGACGCTCTACGCGGTGCTCGCGCAGCTCGTGCCGTCACCGGTGGTGGAGCTGAACCGCGCGGTCGCGCTCTCGATGGCCTTCGGTCCCGAGGTGGGCCTGGAGCTCGTCGAACAGCTCAAGGCGGAACCCTCGCTCAAGAGCTACCACCTGCTGCCGAGCGTGCGAGGCGACCTGCTCCAGAAGCTGGGACGCCTCCAGGAGGCCCAGGCGGAGTTCAAGCGCGCGGCCTCGCTCACGCGCAACGCCCGGGAGCAGGAGTTGCTACTGGCCCGCGCCGCGGCGTGCACCCGCGAGCGACCTTCCTAGTCGCTGCACTTCGCGGTTCTCAGGCGCAGGGGAACGGCGGGCCTCAATGCCCGCCGTCCCCGGCGTCACACGTTTACGGCCGAGGCGACAGCTGAATGTTGTCGATGTTCGTGTCCCAGCCGTTCGACGTCGCGATGCTGAACACCGTGCAGGGCTGCAGCCAGTTCGTCACCACGTGCGTCACCTGTCCCGCCGTCAGCGGGAACGTGCGGGTCGGCAGGTCGAGGCAGCTCAGGGTGAGCGTCGCGCCGGTGTCCCAGGTGAACGCGTCCAGGCCGATGACGTACCGCTGGCCGAACACGGAGAGCCCCGCCTGGGTGATGCCGCCGCCGTTGAACGAGATGCTCTTCGTGTCAAACCCGCCCCACGGTGATGCGAGGTACCACTTGTTGGTCAGGAAGTGCATCGGGCCGTGCGGGCCGTTGAAGACCACGTCCGCTCCGTCGAAGGCGTCGAAAGTGAGGACGTTGGTGGACGGACCCACGACGATGGGCAGGCTGCTGGTGTTGTTGCCCGGCACGGAGTCCGTCTGCGCCGACGACACGGTGGCCACGCTCTGGAACGTCCCGGAGCTCATCGGGATGGCCGTCACGTGGATGGTGGCGCTCGCGCCCGCCGCCAGACTGGGCATGTCGCACTGCAGGTAGCTGCCGAAGTAGCAGCCACCGCCGACCGGCGTGGCCTCGTAGAAGAAGTAGCTCAGGCCGGTGGGGATGGGGACGTCGAGGACGACGTCGGTGGCGGCGCTCGTGCCGTGGTTCGTCACGGTGATGTCGTAGAAGAGCGCGTCACCGTTGGCGCCCGCGCCCGCCGGGAAGGACTGCTGCACGGAGAGGTCCACCGGGGACGTGCCGCCGGAGGTCGCGGGCACGAACGTGACGTCCACCCAGAAGTTGGTGTTGAGCCATGCCTCCGTGGGGAACGCGCTGCCATTGAGGTTGCGCACCCCGTTGCCGCCCGCCGCGACGGTGGACGGCGCGTGCAGGGGCGGCACGTCCACGCCCGCGGTGTTGAAGTAGTTCGTCGTGATGGCGTAACGGCCCCCCGTCGCGAAGTACGACACGACATAGGTCGTGTTCGCGGTGAGGCTCACCGGCGTCGGGAACGTCAGCTCCCGCCAGCCGAAGCCGGTCTCCGCGGGCGTCTGAGCGGTGGTGGCCAGCAGCGCGCCCGTGGCGCTCCACAGGTGGCCCACATGCGGCCCGTTGTCGGTGCTGCCCTTGTAGTAGCGCACCTTCGTCAGCGTGCCCGCCACGTCCGTGCGGAACTTCACGCCCACCTCGGCGGGGGTGGTGTCGGCGTTCTCGAACTGGGGGTTGCCCGTCACTTCGTTCCACAGGCTGCACGGGTTGCAGGCGGTGTTCGCCAGCGTGGTGGCGGTCGCGGTCGCGGAGGCCACGCTCACGTTGCCGGCGGCGTCACGGCCGCGCACCGTGTACGAATAAGCGGTGGCGGGCGTCAGGCCGGTGTCGCGGAAGCTCGTGGTGGTGCCGGGCAGCTCCGCGATGAGCTGGCTGCCCCGGTACACCAGGTGCGCGCGCGCGTTGCCCTGCACCTCGCCCGAGCCGTCCACGGAGGCGTACCAGGCCAGGTCGATGGCGGTGGACGAGTTGGGCGTCGCCACCACGTGGGTGGGCGCCGTCGGGGGCGTGGTGTCGTTGGGCTGGAAGGCCACGTCCACCCAGTAGTTGCTCGCCTGGAAGGTGTCGGTGGGAAGGCCGCTCGTGCCGTAGTGGTAGAGGCCGTTGCCGCCCGCCGTCCCATCCGCGAGCGCGTGCAGGGGCGGCGCATCCAGCGCGGAGGCGAAGCCGTTGCTCGTCACCGCGTAGTGCCCCGCGGGTGCGTAATACGAGACGACGTAGTTCGTGTCCGCCGTGATGGTCACCGGCGTGGTGAAGCGCACCTCCTGCCAGCCCGAGGCCGTCTCACCCTGGAAGGTGGCGGTGGCGAGCCGCGTCCCCGCCGCGTTCCACAGGCTGCCGGTGTGCGTGCCCGTGTTGCCCGCGCCCTTGTAGAAGCGCACGCCCATGATGCGGCCGGGCGCGTCGCTGCGGAAGCGCACGCCCAGCTCCACCGCGGCGCTGTCATTCGCGGCCGCCACGGCCGGCACCGCGGTGGTGGCGAAGAGCGAACGCTCACCCGTCAGCAGCGGCTGCGCGGCCTCCTCGGTGCTCGGGGCCTCCGGAGCTGCCGGCTGCGAGGGACCACAGCCCGCCTGTACCCAGGTGAAACCCACTACCAACGTCGTGACCCAGCGCGATGCATGTCGAAGCACTTGGACTCCTTCGGTTTGAAGACAGGCGGTCGTTCTCACATCTGTCGTTCTGGAGTCGAGTGTTTCACGCGAGGGTGACACGTCTGTGATTTCAGGGGACGTAGAGGATTCTGGCGAAAGGCCATGCGCATCCGCTGGGAGCGCGTGCCGTCCGTTCCCGGCGGAGTGGGTGTCACACGGAGCGTCCGTGTGACACCCACGGCTCAGGTCGTGGGAGCCAGGCCGTTCTCGCGGATCCACGCGGCGGCGGCCTTCAGGCTGTCCGGGTACCTGGGCGTGATGGCGCGGCTGGGATCGAGCACCTGGATGGAGCTGGCGCGGCCCCGCTGGTTGAGCTTGCCGTCGTCACCCACCCAGAGGCTGTCGCTGCTCGCGGTCTCCTTGAAGATGCCCGTGTCCTTGTCGACGTCCACGCGGTGGGCCACGTGGATGAATGCATCCAGGTGTTCGTCGTCCTGTTGCGACAGGTGCTGGAGCAGCGCGGCCGGCGTGACGTCGAGCGTCTTCGCCACCTGTTGAATGAAGGGCCCCACGTTGGCGCGGTCCGACGTCAGGTCATCCAGCTTCTTCGCCGCGTTCTCCGGCACACCCGCGGCCTTGAGGAACGCCTGGGCGTCGCGCTCGTCGGCGTGTTCGGCCTGCTTGCCCTTCACGGCGTCGACGATGAAGCCGCCCACGACGCCGCCCGCCACCAGGAGGGCGCCGACGATCTGGCCCGCCACGGGGACGGCCTGGATGGCGGTGGCGGCGGTCAGCGCGGCGCCGCCCACGGCCGTGAGGGTGCTGGTGATGCCCTTGCCCGTGTCGCCGTTGGCGAAGCTCACGCCGGCCTGGACGAAGTCCGCGACCACGGAGAGGGGGCCCGCGAGCTTGCCGCCCACGGAGCTCACCTTGCCCAACCCGGAGCCCACCTTCGAGGCGAGCGAGCCCGTGGTGGCTGTCTGGCTCAGTACCTCCCCCGCGAGCTTCGTCCCATCCGCGCCCAACTGGAGCGCGCCACTCGCGGTCTGGAGCGCGACCGCCGCCTTCTCCCGGCCCTTCGGATCAATGGCGCCCGTCACCACGCTGAACCCGGAGAGCGCGACCCCCAGTCCACGGAAGGCCTGTCCCGCGGGCCGGTCCGGGGCGAGGCCCGGGACGAGCGGGGTGGTGTCCTTGAGGGTCTTCTGGAGGTCGGCGATGCCGTTGGGGGCGCCCGCGGCGAGGTCCTTGAGGTTCTGGCTGAGGAGGGCGGCGTCCTGCGCGGAGACGCCGAACAGGTCGTGCGTCTTGCGCAGGCCATCGAAGACCTGCGAGGCGCGGGCGGGGTTCGTCTTCGCCTGGGACAGGATGCGCACGCCCGCGGCCTTGGCCACCACCATCGCGGCGCTCTCCGCCAGCGTCTTCGCGTCCTTCGCGTAGCGCACGCCCTCCTTGGCCTTGGTGAGGAACGACTTGCCGCCCGCGCCTTCCTTCTCCAGCGCGTCGCCGAGGGCCTTCTGGCCCGCGGGGGTGTCGCCCAGCTTCTGGACCTGCTCGTAGGCCTTGTTGGATTCGTCGCCCAGGTCCTCGTGCAGGTCGGAGCGGCCCTGCGCATTGCCCACGCCCTCCAGCGCGGCGGACAGCTTCTGGCTCTTGTCCTCCAGCTCCGCGTACTCCGGGTGACGGGCGCGGTAGGCCTCGGCGCCGGCCTCCACCTGCTTCATGTCGAGCGCCCCGGAGAACCCCGTGGTCAGTCGGGCCAGCTCCTCGTTGAGGCCCTCGGTCTTCTTCAACGCCTTCTCGAAGTCCTCGCGCGCGTCGCGGATGCCCTCGGTCGTGGCCTGGCCCACGTTCTCCGACGCCTTGGGCTTGCCCGCCTTCTTCAGCGCGTCCGACAGGGCCACGCCAAAGGTGGCGCCGTGCCCGTCCTTGATGCCGTCCTTGACGGCGCGCGACAGCCCGTTCTCCTTCTTCGTGTGCAGGTTGATGTCCGGGATCTTCGACGCGAAGGTGGTCGCGAGCCGTTCGCGGCTGTAGTCGGTGAGCCCCTCGGAGGCCTGGGTGAGGCTGGCCACGGTGCCCTTGACGACGTCGGCGTCGGGCCGTCCGTCCTCCAGCGACGTCACCCGGCCGAACTCCTGGATGGAGGGCAGGGACGCCTCGATGAGGGCGGCCTGCTTGCCCGGCTCCTTGCCGAAGCCCGCGAGGCTGCGGCGCAGCTGCTCCGCGCCTTCCGCGACACCGCGCTGCGTGGCGGCCGCCACCTGCTTCGCCACGTCCGCGACGCTCGGGGTCCGCGATCCGTCGCTGGGGGGCTTCACGGACGCGTCGAAGGAGTCCCGGAGAATGGCGGTCCTCGGCGCGGGAGGCGGAGC
>NZ_RAWA01000292.1 GCF_003611675.1 Corallococcus sp. CA053C | reverse complement strand
ATGCGGGGCGGCCGTCAGCGCGCGGGCGGAGGCTCCGGAGGGGCGTGACCGTTCGACGGGGTGGCGCGCTGCGCTTGGGCCACCACGTCCTCGAGGACCTGGATGGCGCCGCTGATGCGCAGCAGGGTGTTCTTCAGTTCGGCGCCCCGGGCCTCCAGCAACGCGAGCTGCTTCTGTCCCAGGTCCAGCTCACCGCGCAGCTCCACGAGCCGCTGCTCCACGTACTCTTTCACCACGGGGCTCCTTGCACGAACTAGCGGGGCGGGCTGACGTAGAACGGGTACACGAGGTTGTGCCGCTGGTTGCGCGAGCGGATAACATAGTCGATGGAGATGAGGAGTACCTCTGGCTTGTCCACCGAAGAGGTCGCGCGCACGTCCTCCACGCGGATGCGCGGCTCCCAGCGCTCCAGCGCCTGACGCACGTAGTAGGACGCGAGCTGCTGGTTGGACGTGTTCTGCGCGCTGAAGACCAGCTCCTGCAGGGCGCAGCCGAACTCCGGCTCCATCACCCGCTCCCCGAAGGACGTGCCCAGGATGAGCTCGATGGCCTGACGCACGTCGACCTCCGCGCTCACCACCCGCACCTTTCCGCCCTGGAGCTCCACGGGAAACGCCCAGCCCGTACCCAGGAAGTCCTTCACGCCTTCCGCCATGTTCAACCTCCGATGAGGACGGTGCTCTCCGCGACCACGGTTCCGGTGGGCAGGGGCGCCGGGGGATCATTGCAGGTCACCGCGAGATCCGACGACCGCGCCGCCGGATGGCCGCCGAAGAAGACCGTGGCGCTGCCCGTGACGATGAGCCCTTTGTTGCTGGGCTCCACTGCGAAGGTGCCGCCCATGGGCACGTGGTGCGGTGTGTTCGTCGCCACCGAGCCCACGACCGCGGCGCTCCGCCCCTGCACCTTCACGCTCTGACACAGCGCTCCGTCGATGATGCCGTTGAAGGGGAGTGTCTGGGTCACCGGCGTCGTCCCGGTCGCGGAGGGAACGAGCACGACGTGGTGGTCCATGGCCTGGATGCGATCGCCTTGCTTCGCCGCGGGGGATGCCATGCCGGTGCTCCTTTCAGTTCAGCCGGATCGTCGAACCCTTCACGCTGACGGGGCCACCCGAGTCGATGGAGACCTCTTTCGGGCCGTTGAGCTTGAGGGAGCTGGTGGCGTCGATTTCGATCTGCGCGGCGCTCAGCTTGATGCTGCCCGCACCGGCCGAAAGCTCGATGCTGCCGGTGACGGTGACGGACACGCTCTTCTTCTTGGCGTCGAACAGGATCCGGTCGCCGCTGATGTCGACGATCTCGATCTGCTCGGCACCCTTCGTGTCGTCGATGCGGATGGTGCTGCCGCCGCGCGTCTTGATCATCCGGATGTCCTGCTGCTTCTCCTGGCCCGTGACGGGGGGCTGGTCCTTGCCGTTCCACAGCGCGCCGATGACGTAGGGCACGTTGATGTTCCCCGCCTCGAAGGCGATGAGCACCTCGTCCCCCTTGGCCGGAAGGAAGTAGGCCCCCACGCCGTCGCCCGCGAAGAAGGAGGCCACGCGGCACCAGTTGGAGAGCACCGTGTTGTTGAGCCACGGGTAGCGCACCCGGATGCGGCCAAGCTGCTCCGGGTCGCCGGTGGTCTGATCCACGAGCCCCACCACCACGCCCGGCATGGCGCGCTCGTTGCCAGGACCGTCATCCGAGGAACCGTTCATGCACCCGTCCTTCGAAGCACGCATTGCGTGCGGTAGCCGCCGTCCTGCGAGTACAGGTGCTTCGCGGCGGTCACGTAGTAGGGGCCGCTGAGGCGGCTGCCAATGCCGGCGAGCCGCACGTTGACCCCGGGCTGGATGCGCGGCTCTCCCACGAGCACCGCCTCCGCTTCGATGAAGTCGTCGAGTCCCGCCACGTACGCCGCTTCCGCCACGGCGCGCGCCGCCTCGGGGTCGACGATCTCCGGATCCATGCCCGACACGGGCGAGGGCGCAATCTCCGTGGAGAGCTGGTAGCCGGTCTCCTTGCCGCCCATGCGGAGGGTCGCGGGGCCGGAGTTCACGTTCGCCACGATGGCGCGCTTGTTCTTCGGATCCCAGCCCACGGCCTGCACGCTGGAGCCCTGCTTGACGGCCCGGAGCCGTACCGACAGCTCGATGATCTGCTCCTTCCACTGGAGCGTCACCACCGCGGACTCACCGGCCCGGCTGCGCCGGAAATGGAGCGTGCTGCCGGTGACGAAGAACTCGTAGTGGAGGCGGGCCGCGCGCGAGGCCAGGAAGGCGAAGTCGCTCTGGTTGGCCTGGAGCACGTAGGGGTACTTCACGGAGGATTCGTCGACGGCGGGCTCCAGCCCGTTTCTCTTCGCGATGCGGATCGCCATGGCCGGATCGCTCTGGCCCTCGTAGACCACTTGCGCGGTCCCGAACTGGAGCTTGTACAGGGCGTCGAAGCCGCGAAACTCGACGGTGCTCTCGTTGCCGAAGTCCGCGAGGATTTCCCCCACCTCGCCGGTGAACAGCGGCGAGTCGCCCGCGCCGAAGGACAGCTCGATGGCCGCGCCGAGGCGGGCCAGCGACAGGTCGATGCCCTGCCAGTCGCCCTGGGTGAAGTCGACGCTGCCGATCTCCACGACGCAGGTGGACGGGAGGTTCAGCTCCTGTTCGACCTCCGCCCTGCGCAGTGACGCGAGCATGCTGTCGGGCAGGGCCGCGCCGGCGAGCCTGAGCTGGATCACGACGCCCTCGGCCGGTCGAGCCGTCCGGCTTGCGATGCCGAGCGTGGCTCCGGCGACTCGCCCTGGTCCGGGATGATGAGGGCGGTGCCAATCTGCGCCTGGGAGGGGAAGTTCAGCGGATCCACGATGCCATTGAGGCTGGCGATCCGGGGCCAGGCGCTCGCGTCGCCCAGCTCGCGGAAGGCGATGAGATCCAGCCGGTCTCCCTGGCTGACGATGTGCAGCTTGCGGCAGTTGTCGAGCCCCGCGTTCTCGATGGCCTGACGGGGCGTCAGCACCTGTTCGAACGTCACGGAGAGTTCGGCGCGGACCGGCGCTCCGGACGGCAGGAACATGGTGAAGCGCTGGTCGATCTTGCGGATGACGCCCGTGTACTGGAAGCCGCCCCAACTGAAGAGGCACGTCGGAGGTTCGCGCGGTTCCTTGGAGCCGACCGTCGGTTCCTGGAAGGCGACGAGGCGTCGGGTGAGGTTGCGCACGTCGGTGCCCTGTTCGTAGGTGTCGAAGAACAGGTTGACGCTGAAGCTGGGGCTCTCCATCCGCTGGAACTGGAGCGTCGAGCCCACGCGCGAGGTGACGAGCTGCGTGCTGCTCGTGTACTCGACGGGGTTGTACATCACCTCGATCTGCTCGCGGGAGTCGAGGTTCTGGATGATGGCCTTGCGCAGGGTCATCGAGGTGCCTTTCGGGCATCGCGTGCGTGGGTGCGCCGGTTCATCTCCACCTGGATGCGGTCGGCGAGCTTGCGCACCTCCGTGCGGGAGAGCTGAGCCGCGTCGAACGCTTCACGGACCGTGTCCGAGCGTGGAGCGTCCGGCCGACCCGACACCCGGCCCGGGATTCCCGCGGAAGGCTCCGCGCCCTGTGCGCCGCGAACCGGCCCTGGAGCATTTGGTTCGGAGGACGTGCCCGCTGCCTCGCGCCGGTGTTCGAGCGGAAGCGAAGGGCCGAGTCGCAGCCGGGGCCGGTCGGGCAGGGCCTCTGTTCCACCGCGCCGATGTTCGAGCGCAGGCGTGGGGCTGAGCCGCAGCGGAGCCCAGCCGGGGAGGGCGTCTGCGTTCGGGGCGGCCACCGAAGCGGGAGCCGCGACCTGCCGGAGCGAGACAAGCGGGAGGGGTGGCAGTCCGGCCATGGCCCGGGAGGACGCAGCGGGGCGCGCGGTGTTTGCCTCCCTGCGCGCTGCACGTGCGAACAGGGGTGGACGGTGGACCTGGGTGAGCACGCGCGGCGCCATCGGGACGGGTCCTCCACCCATGGGCGAGACGCGCGCCCGTGAGGGCCTGGGAGGACGCCCAGGAGGTGAAGTCATCGCTTCGACCCTGAAGGGCCCAGGCACGGTGGCGACGTCCAGGCGTGGCGCGCGCACCGCGAACGGCGCGCGTGTCACCTCGGTCGTGGAGCGCGCGAAGCCGGCCCCCGTGTTGGCCAGCTCGGGCCGCGCGGGTGTCCCGGACCCGAGGCGAAGGCCGGGTGGCCGCGACCCGTCGGCGAGTGAGGGGGCGCGGGGCCCGCTCACGCCGCGCTCCTGCCGTCCCATCCGCGGGGACAGGGCAGGGCGGGACAGGAGGAGGAGGGGGCGCGGACCGTCGACCCGATGGAGCCGTGGCCACAGCCGCGAGGCGACCCGCGAGGCATCCAGGATCGGTGCACTCCCGTTTCCGCTCTGTTCCCTGACGGTGGCTCCTGCACGGACCGTGGCGGTCGGTTCGCCTCCCACGAAACGGAAGGTCAGCGCGAGGTGTCGGGTGATGGAGACGCGCGAGGGCTCCCGAGCCGGGCGAGCCGGGAGCCGGTAGAGGTGCGCGAGTTCGGGCGACATCCCGTACGAAGCGTCGCGCTGGTGGCGCAGGAGGATCGCCCGGGTGGAGGCCAGGGTCGCGCGCAGCATCGCCGGCCAGCTCGCGGGCGCCTTTCCCCGTCCGGCCACGTCAGAAGCCCCTGGGATTGAAGAGCCCTTCGTGAACGAGCGTGAGGGCCTGGACGGCGATCTGGGGTGAGTTTGCATTGAACTCAGGTCCCTCCCACGCGGTGGGGTACGCACGGACGAAGTTCCACCACTTCATCGGAATGCCGAGGTGGTTCATCAGGTAGAGGGTGCCGTTCCTGCGGACGATCTTCCCGTCGATGACGTCCTGGTACCAATGCCAGAGCAGGTCCAGGTCGGACACGCCCTTGCGGAGGATGAGGTTGCCGTAGGTCGTCTGGCCCGGCAGCTTGTACTCGTGCGTGTTGACGCCACCCTCGCGCCGCGAGTCGACCTCCGTGTTGATGCTCATGCCGGAGACCTCGCTGAAGCCGCCCGCGATCATCCCCTGGATCTCCACCAGGAAGTTGTAGCCGAAATAGGGATCGTCCCGGATCCCCAGCCGGGATGCCGCCACGGTCGCCACGCCACCGCCGATGACCGCCATGAGGCTCCTTCGCTACAGGTCGAGCAGCGACTTCTCCTTCTTGGAGGAGCCACCGACCTCCCGGTTGATCCTGCTGACCTCTTCGCACCACCGCCGCCGGTCGCGGTGCTCGAGTCCGAGCAGCGTGTCGTGGTCCCAGTGCAGGTAGTACGCGAGAAAGGCTATCTCCTCGTGCAGGGCGTCGAGGGGATAGCCTTTCAAGGGCCCCGGTGCGACTCCACGTCCGTTTCGAAGGCGTGGTTGCACTTGGGGCAGACGGTGTCGAGCGTGTCGCGTCCGCGCTCGTTGATGCGGTTGTACAGGTCCTGGAGCATCGCGAAGTCCGCCGCGAACAGGTTCTCGATGACCTTGGGCGACACCATGGGCAGGTTGCCCAGCCGCGTCACCACGCGCGACAGCAGGATGACGGACAGGTAGCTGGGGTTCTGTTGGACGCGCGGGTCGCGCAGCGGGAGGATCTCATCCCCCGCGGTCGCCAGGCGCATCGTCCCGTCCTTGTGGAGGTCGCCGCCCTCGTCGGCGTAGCCGAGCTTCAGGGTGAAGGGAAACTCGGTGATCAATGCCGTCATGCGACTGTTCCTCGGGTGCGCTTGCGTTTCAGCGCGCGCGCTTGATGGTTTCCAGCGCCAGTTCCAGCGACTCGATCAGCACGTCGCCGCCCTTCGCGTCGAGATCGCCGGACTGGTACTTGGTCGGCCACACGCCGGCCATGTCCCACCGCGCGCCGTCGTTGCCCGCGTCATCCACGACGACGACGGAGACGTTCTTGCGGCCACCGGGCGCTCCGGCCCCCAGCTCGCTGACCAGCAGCCACCACTCGTACAGCTCCAGGGAGCTGGACATGCCGCGCTTCAGCGACAGCGTGCCCACCTTGGGCATTCCGGACAGCCTGCGCGTGTACGGGTCGGTGCCCTCGCGGTAGTCGATCGCGTCCATCGACTCCTCGGGGATGGTGGCGTTGGAGAAGGCCGCCACCTGGATGCCCTGGATCTCGACGCGGAAGCGGAAACTCTTGTACGGGTCCGTTCTCTCGGTGGCCATTCGGGGGTGCGCCTCGTGGTGTTCGGTGTGCTGCCCGGGGACGGGCCCCGCCGCGTCGCGGGGACCCGGAAGGTGTCACGCCAGGGCTCAGCCGGTGGGGAGCGTCGCCTGCTGGATGCGGATGACGACGAACTCGGCGGGGCGGACGGGGGCGACGCTGATGTCGATGAAGAGCATGCCCTGGTTGCGTGACTCCGGAGGGTTGTTGCTGGCGTCGACCTGCACCAGGAACGCCTCGGATTGCCTCGCTCCGAAGAGTCCTCCCGCCTGCCACACCGTGGTGAGGAACTGGGTGACGTCACGGTTGACGGAGCCCCAGAGCTTCTGGTCGTTCGGCTCGAAGACGACCCACTGCATGCCCCAGTAGAGGGAGATCTCGATGTAGATCAGCAGGCGGCGCACGCTGATGTACGTGAGGCTCGTGTCGGTGGACAGGGTCCGGGCGCCGTAGGTGACGATGCCGTAGCGGGCCAGGTTCCGGATGGCGTTGACGCCGTTCGGGTTGAGGGTGTCCTGGTCGGTCGACGTGAACAGGGCCGTCAGGCCCACCGCGGACGCAATCTTCCCGTCGAGCACCCCGGCCGGAGCCTTGAACACGCCGACGCGGCGGTCCGTCTCCGCGTAGGTGCCCGCGACGGCACCGGACGGGGGGATGGGCACGCTGCGCGACGTGAGCCCGTTGAAGAAGTCCATCCACGGGCAATAGATGGCGCCGTAGGAGGAGTTGAGCGCGTTGCCGGCGGGGATGATGCCGTTGGAGGACGCGGTGCCGCTCTTGAAGGCGACCAGCTCCTCGACGCCGAGCCCCAGGGGTGTGTCCGCGATGAGGAACAGGTCGCGGGGCGCGCGGCTCTCGCAGTAGGAGAGGGCCTGTTGGATGAGCGACCGCTGGAGGCCGTAGTCGTCCACCATGCCCGTGTCCGGGAGCACGAGGAGGTTGATGTCGTTGCGCGGGTTCAGGGACGCGAGCGCGGTCGGATAGTCGACGGGGGTCGTCACCGAGTCGCCCCCGCCGCCCTGGAGGGACGTGGGGTTGACCAGGTTGTTGGGGCGGGTGCCGGCGATGTCCGTCACCGCGGCCCGGATGAAGAGCGACTGGCTGTTGATGCGCTGTTCGAGCGCGCTGCGGGCGTTCACGTCGGGCTTGGAGAGGTCCGCGGCGGTGAGGCCGGGGTACTCCTCGACGAGCCAGTAGCTCCTGCTGCTGGTGGTCACCGTGGTGAGCTGGTTGTTCACCACGTAGCGCGACACCAGGCTGTCCACGATGGTCATCGGGCCGGTGGGCACGGCGTAGAGGACGCGCAGGGTGAAGATGGGCTTGGGCGTCGCCGAGGGTGGGTTCTCGGTGGGGTAGTTGAGGATCTGGATCGCCAGCTTGTTGCCCCAGAGCCCCGGCGAGGACGCCTGAACGGTGAGGCTGCCCTGGGTGACGCTCGCGGACGTCATGCTCGATGGCGGGTTCGGCGCCGCCCGGACGACGTAGCAGAGCGAGCCGCCCTCGGCGAAGAAGTTGTAGACGGCGAACGGGACGTTGTGGCCCCACAGGAAGTTGCCGAACGCGCGCATGAACGCGTTCCAACTGTCGATGAGCACCGGCTGGTTGAGCGGTCCCGCTTCGGTCCACCCCACGAAGACGGTGGTGCTGGTGCCGACTCCGGAGATCTGCTGCGGCCCGGCGAGCTCCTCGATGTAGACGCCCGGGTGCTGATACGCCATGGCCACGCATCCACCTTTCGTGAGTCGACCCGCGAGTATAGGGAGCGCCCCCGCGTGGATCAACGAATCGCGGGAAGAGGCAGGGGCTGCAACGCGAACGTGAGCACCGCGTTGGAGTCGTCAGGCGACTCCGGGACGGTGAAGGCCGTGTCGAGCGGCTGGTGCGCGGGCGCGGTGATCCGCACGACGTGGTTGCCCACGGGAATGCCGACGAAGACGTGGTAGCCGTCGGACGTGAGCCGCGGCTCCCAATGTTGTTCCGGGTCGGGGAAGAGGAACCCGACCCTGGAGGTCAGCACCCTGCCGGAAACCGCGCCCACCACCTGGATGGCCACGGACAATCGGGTCCTCACGCGCTCCCGGACGGGCCGCGTCATTCCTTGGCCTTCTCGTCAGGCTCGACAGGCACCTGATAGGTCGAGGTGACTTCGTAGACGCGCTGCACCGGCTCCTCGTTGAGGCGGGGGATGCTGACGGGGCTCACGGTGTAGAAGAGCGACAGCCGGTAGGGCTTGCTGGGGAAGCTGCCCCAGAGCTGGTGGATCTCGTTGAGGCTGAGGTTGTCGGGAACGAGGGTGAGGTAGTCGTTGCCGGTGCTGCGCAGGCCGCCCTTGAGCGCGTCGCCCTCGAGCACGGCGACGTCCGAGAACAGGCGCTTGAGCCGGTCGATGAGGATGAGCTCCAGCTCGGCGTTCTGCGCGTAGGCGACCATCAGGTACAGCAGGTCGACGACGGCGGGAGCGGCGCGGCGGACGAAGCCATTCTTCGTGCGGACGATCGTCGCCGGGGTGTTGCGCAGGTAGGCGTTGTCGGAGAGGCGGTAGAGGTAGACGAGGATCAGCGGCCGGCGTCCCTGGATGCCGGCCTCCTCGTTGGCGGGGGAGTGGTACTCGACGTCGACGTCACCGGGCTTCTCGATGAAGACGTTCGCGCGAATCAAGGCGCCCAGGCTGATGCTGACGTCCCGGAGCACCGTGCCACCTGCGTCCGCCATGTCGAAGTCTCCCTCTGCCGGTCCTCGGGGCGCGTGCCGTCGAGCGGAGGAGAACGTACCCGACCGCTGGCCCGAAGACGATGGCGTTGCCTGCCCGCGCCGGGGGCCTCACAGGGTCATTCAGGAGTACCGCGTGACCCTTGCGCGAGGTCCTCCACGAGGTGAGCTTGCCCGGACTCGGTGGACAGGTGGGTTAAGCAGCCAGCGGCACCTGTGAGGCAGCCACGCCGAGGGCGAGGCCAACGACGACCGCGGCGGTGAAGATGGAGGCGAGGCGAGTTCGCATCCCCGGATGTTCGGGGTATGCGTGGACAAGGTTCAGACGGGGGTGTTGGGCGTCAGGAGGGCCGGGGCGCTTGCGCATCCCCTGAGACTCGGGCCTGCCGTGGACAAGGTGCAGACGGGCCGGTCGGCAAGGGTGTCGGAAGGCCCGACATCCTTGCCAGGGCCCCTGTCAGTGCAGCCCGCCCGGAGCGCTGACGCTCCGTCGCGAGCCGCGTCCAGATTCAGCCGCCCACATCGCCTGCATCCATTCGGCGGATGATGAGGTCCTTGCCGCACAGACAACTTGGATGGGGCCCGTTGCCACGCACGAGAGAAGGGACCTCGCCAAGGTGGTTGCGGCATGCCGGGGTCTCGTCCGTATGCTTGACGATGAGCCATACTCCGAGGTCCCCGAGGGTCACCTCGTATCCGGTGGCTTGGTGTTCGCTCATGGGGCGGCGGGCATTCAGTTTCGAGATGATCGCTTCAACTTCCGGGGTGTAGGGCATTGCGTCCTTTCGGGATGCGGCCAACGGGCTGGACAGCCGGTCGGCCGCATCAACGAATGGCACCCCCAACGACAGGCATCAAATAAAACCCGGCTGTTCGGCCCGATCTCCGGTCTTCGTGTAGATCTGCCGTTTAGACATGCGAGGTGTCGTTGCTGCGCCACCCACGTGCTTCCACATGAGCTTCGTCATGGAGGGGGCAGGGCGCTCCTCACTTCTGGGGAACGGGCGCGGCGGGAGCGAGACGCTCGACCTGCCGCTGCCGACGTCGGAACTGCGGTGCTCCTCCCGGGGCGCACGGGGCGATGCGTGCGTACGGCTACCCGGAAATCGCACCCTACGAGGTGAAGCTCGGTTCCCTATCGCTCCTCCGCTCACGAGCGACGAAGAACCCACCTCTTGCTGCTGGGCTTGCTAGTGCCGCCAGAACGACTCGCGCTCGTATCCGGGCAGCAATGGTTCGTCCTTTCCCACGATGTCGATGAGCACCTGCTCGCGGTTGACGAACCCGGACAGGGCCGCGTCGGCCTTCATGCCAGCCCACGTAAGAAGGTGCATCCCGTCCTTCTTCGCGTAGTGGGTGCCGCACTCCTCAATCCATTCGCCGGTGTTGAGGCCAAGCACCGTGAAGTGGCGACGAAGAATATCCCTCTCCGTGACCATCTGCCTGCCGTGGTCGTCGTAAACAATGTGGCTTCCTTCGAAGTACATGGTTCTTCCTTGGTTGGGTGATGCACCGTGTCCTTAAACACAGTGCAAGCGCAGTCGTACAGCTCATCGACATAGCCGTCAACGCCCCTTCCGTGCTCATTAGGGGCAAGTAATCTATGCTTGTGACTGAGTGATCGTATCTGCCCGATGTTGCTGGGGTTTCTTTAGGGCTTATTGTATTTCTGAAACACGAAAAGGTCGGTTGCTGACGGCCATCGCCACTCTGCCGGCCCCCTCGTTGGATGCAGCGGCGAGTTACCCCACGTGCTTCCATGCGAGGCGCTGGACGGTGCGGCGGATGTTCGGCGTGAACGGCGCAGGCACCCGAGGCGGGTCCGCAGGCCCCGGGCAGGAAATAGCAACATGGGGAGGAACTGCTCGGTATTGGTGGGCCATCGGCACCGAGAAGGCCGCTCCCATCACTTTCGTCGCCACCTGCCCATTCCTTCGGGCCGGCCGGCGCCGCCCTCCACCCGGTGTTCTCGGCTCCGCGGTGGAGGGTGCCTTTCCGCTGGAGACAGTCCATGAGCAGCTGCAAGCCCAGCAGCATCCAGGTCGGAGACGTCGTCATCACGCAGGACGCCCACGGTCGGTACAGTCTCAACGACCTGCACCGCGCAGCCGGAGGCGAGAAGCGCCACCAACCATCGGACTTCCTTCGCCTCGCCAGCACTCAGGAGATGGTGCGCGAATTAAACTCCGGGGATCCCCGGAGTTTACCGGTCGAGGTCGTAGCTGGCCGCAACGGAGGCACCTACGTTTGCCGCGACCTCGTCTACGACTACGCGATGTGGGTGTCGGCGGAGTTCCGAGTGAAGGTCATCCGTGTCTTCGACGCCGTGGCCACCGGCCATGTCCCCCAGCCGGCCATTCCTGCGCTCCCCGGCGACTACCTCGAAGCCCTGGAGGCCCTCGTCGTTGCGGAGAGGGAGAAGAAGCGGCTCGCCGCGGAGAACGAGGCCCAGCAGGCGCAGCTCGCCGAGCAGCAGCCCCTCTACGAACTGGGAAGGGACTTCCTCGACACGAAGGATCTATGGGGACTGAAGAAGACGGCGCGCCACCTGCGAGTGCCTCAGCAGACCTTTTTCAACGCGCTCAAGCAGGACAAGGTGTTGTTCCGGGAGTTCGAGGGCGGTCCATGGGTTCCGCGAGCCCTTTTCCGCGAGAAGGGGCTGCTCGTCTTCCAGGCGCGCGTCCCGAGGCGTCAGCAGCCTGGCGAGCAGCCGAAGTCCTACGGCCAGACGATGGTGACCGCAGCCGGGGTGGAGTGGTTCTCGAAGAAGTACGGCCACCTCGCGACGCCCATCCCGCCGCCCAGGGCGAACTGCTGGCGCTGGCTGAGAGCTGACGAGTAGGGCATCGAGGGTCATGCTCGTCGAGTCTTAACGGTTCAGCGGTTCACCAGCGCCTTGACGATGGATGTCAGGGCCGATTCGCGCTCCTTCTTGCCGTCAGGCATTACAACCTCGTCGCCAAGGAACGTTCCTTTCTCTCGCGAGAACGGCAACTCAATTCGCCTCTCGCCGTCGTTGGTCGCGAGGAGAAACGCTTTCCCATCTCCCGACAGACTGATGCTCGCATCACTTCGAGTGCTTCGTTGCCATGGGACATGGGCGATGTAGGTGCCAGGGACTGACTCCACGAACCTGACGCCGTGGCTTCCCAGGTCATTCAGGGCCACCATCTCCCTGAAGAGCTTCTCTGCGGCTTCGCGGCGGGCGTGAATGTCTGGACGTTTTTCCTCAGAGAACTCTTCGAGGAACGAAAGCGCTTCCTTGCTCATGTCGGTTGGCACAGGGCCCCCCTTGCCTGCGCTGACGTCGGCAGGCACGAGGACCGTACGACAGGGCCTGCACCGCTCGCCACAGGCTGCCGCTCGGCCCTACCGCCTCCTCTTCTCCCGGGCGTCCGGGGCGGACCCTCAGTAGAGCCCGCCCGGCTCGCTGACGCCGCAAGGCAGGCGGAGGGCGGCCTACGCGCCCAGTCGGGTGAGCTGATCCTGAAGCCAAGACGTCGGATTCGGGATCGCCTTGTCGGAGCTCCCATGCGCGAGGCCGATGGCAAAGGCCGCCAGCTTCTGACCGCTGAAGAGGCTGCCGTGAATAGTCCCTAGAGCGCCGATCAGGTTTCCGCCCGAGGAAAGTCGAATACTTGCGCGAGCGATCGACGCGGGTGGTCGCTGCGTGCATAGGTCGCCACCTCACGGAGGTGGCTCGTGGAGCGCTGGAAGCCGGCT
>NZ_RAWA01000291.1 GCF_003611675.1 Corallococcus sp. CA053C | reverse complement strand
GTCCCCACTCCACCCGGACGCGACCCCATCGCGCCTCCCGAATCCACCCCGCGCACTCCCACGGGCGAGCGCCCCGCTCAGCGCCCCCTGGTCGTCGCCAGCGTCGAACCTCCAGACGACGCGTCCAAGAGCGCGCGCAGCGGCCGGCTCCCCGTGTCCATCCTCGTGCGCCCCTACGGCTCCATCCGCGTGGACGGCGGCCCGGCCAGCGCGCAGCAGCTCGCTCAGCACGACGTGCACGTGACCCCGGGCCCGCACACCATCACCGTCTCGTGCGGCTACTGCGAGGACGCGACGGAGACCATCGACGTGAAGTCCGAGGGCGAGAACGTCTTCCGCCTGCGCGCCCTCTTGAAGCCCTCGCAGCTCGCGTTCGACTACCAGCCGCCGGACGCCACCGTGCGCATCGGCGACGTGGAGCGCACCGCGCACGACAGCCTCCAGCAGCCCTTCGACATCCGCTCGCCCCGGGGTCCCGCCAGCTTCCAGCACCGCGTGGAGGTGGAGATCTCCTCACCCGGGTACAAGACGGAGAAGCGCGTCGTCCTGCTGGAGCCGGGCAAGCCCACCACCCTTCGCGGAAGCCTGCGCCCCGAATGAGCCGAGGCCCGCTGCTCCTCGTGTCGCTGGTGCTGGCCCTGCTGGGCCCCGCCTCCGTGCGCGCGCAGCCGGTGCCCAGCGCGGATCCGGAGGTCGCCGCCCTGCGCTCCGGCTTCGAATACGGCAAGTACGCCGAGGTGCTGGAGCGCGCCGGCCAGCGCATCGACCGCGGCGACCTGCCCGAAGAGGACCTCGTGGAGCTGCACAAGCTCGCGGGCCTGTCCGCCTTCAACCTCAACCGCACCGACGAAGCCGAGCGCCACCTGCGCGCCGTGCTCCGGTTGGATCCCGACTTCAGCCTGGACCCCTTCGTCGTCCCGCCCCCGGCCGTCGCCTTCTTCGACGACCTGAAGAACCAGATGGCCGGCGAGCGCGACTTCCTCCGCCAGGAGCAGCGCCTGCGGCTGGAGCGCGAGAAGACGGAGGCCGAACGCCGTGAACAGGAGCGCGTCGCCCTGGAGACCCAGCGCCGCCGCGCGGAGGAGCTGGCCCGTCAGGTGACGGTGCGCACCGTGGAGAAGCGCAACTTCCTGGTCAACTTCGTCCCGTTCGGCGCGGGCCAGTTCCAGCAGGGCCGCAACAGCATGGGCATCGTCTTCGCGGCCACGGAGGGCGCGCTCGCCGTCACCAGCATCATCGCCTTCTTCGCGTACGACTCGCTCTTCGAGGAGCGCTTCGTCAACCTGGACAACGTCCTGGACGAGGACGGCCGCGCGTCCATCCCGGTGCGCTTCATCCCCACCGACCGCGCCCGGCAGGCGGACACGTGGCAGCTGCTCAAGCTCGCGTCCGCCACCGGCTTCTACACCGTGTACACGCTGGGCGTGGTGGACGCCGTCTACCACCACGAGGACCAGGTGGTGAGCAGCACCACCGTGGAGTCCCGCCCGGAACCGACGCCTCCCGCCGTCTCCAGCACCCCTCCCCCGCGCCTGCGGCTCTACTCCACCAAGGGTGGCCTGGGCGCCGGTCTCTCCCTCTCGTTCTAGCCCCGGAATCGCTCCGCTCATGGCCAGCCTCACCGTCCGCACCCCCGATGGAAAGGTCCGCACGGTCTCCCTGCTCAAGCGCATCACCAGCCTGGGCCGGGGACCCGACAACGACGTGCCCCTGGAGGACACCAACGTCCCGCCCAGCGCCCTGCACGTCACCTTCGACGGCACCCGCTACGAGGTGGGCAGCCTGGGCGCCACCTTCCACGTCAACGGCAAGCGGCGCGACAACCACGCGCTCTCCACCGGCGACGTCGTCAAGGTGGGCGGCACCGAGCTGACCTTCTCCCGCGAGGACGCCCCCCGCGAGCCCGTGCGCCGCGAGCTCCCCGAGCGCGATGCGTCCTTCGCGTCCCCCGTCGCCGGGTCCTCCGATTCGCACACGTCGGAGCTGCCCGGGGTCGCGGGCCGGGAGCTGGTGCTGCTCAAGCGGCTCACCGCGTTCAGCGAGCGGCTCTTCGGCAGCTACGACGTGGACCGCATCCTGGAGAGCCTGCTGGACGAGGCCATCGAGGTAACGCGCGCCGACAAGGGCTTCCTCATCCTGATGGACAGCGGCGAGCCGCGCATGAAGGCGGCGCGCAACGTGGCGCGGGAGAACATCGAGGACGCGGTGGAGAAGCTGTCCGACTCCATCATCGCCAAGGTGGTGAAGGACCAGAAGGCCATCATCGTCGCGGACGCGCTGGACACCCCGGAGTTCAAGGCCAGCGAGTCGGTGGTCAACCTCAAGGTCCACTCCGTCATGTGCGTGCCCGTGATGCACAAGGGCGACCTGTTCGGCGTGCTCTACGTGGGCAACGACCGGCTGGTGAACCGCTTCGAACCCAAGAGCCTGGACATGCTCACCGTGTTCGCGGCGCAGGCGTCCCTGCTGCTGCAGAACGCGATGCTGGTCAACGACCTCAAGCTCGACAACACGGAGCTGCGGCGCAAGCTGGAGGACCAGCGCTACGGCGACATCGTGGGCGCGTGCCCCGGCATGCGGGACGTGTACAAGCGCATCGACAAGATCGCCCCCACGGACATCTCCGTGCTCATCACCGGCGAGACGGGCACCGGCAAGGAGCTCATCGCGCGGGAGATCCACCGCCGCTCGCCGCGCACCAAGGGCCCCTTCATCACGGTGAACTGCGGCGCCATCCCGGAGAACCTCCTGGAGAGCGAGCTGTTCGGCCACGCCAAGGGCGCCTTCACGGGCGCGGTGGCGACGAAGGCCGGCAAGTTCCAGGCGGCCATCGGCGGCACCCTCTTCCTGGACGAGATCGGCGAGATGCCGCTCCAGCTCCAGGTGAAGCTCCTGCGCGCGCTCCAGGAGAAGGTCGTCTACAAGGTCGGTGAGAACCGCGGCGAGCCGGTGGACATCCGCGTGGTGGCCGCGACGAACAAGATCCTGGAGGAGGAGGTCAAGCGCAACGCGTTCCGCGAGGACCTCTACTACCGGCTCAACGTCGTCACCGTGAAGCTGCCGCCCCTGCGCGAGCGCGGTGAGGACATCGTGTTGCTGAGCCAGGTGTTCATCAAGAAGTACGCGCGCGAGTTCAACTCCAAGGCGCGCGGCTTCACGCCCGCCGCCGCCGTGTCGATGAAGAAGTACGGCTGGCCGGGCAACATCCGCGAGCTGGAGAACCGCCTCAAGAAGGCGGTGGTGCTGGCGGACAAGCCGCTGTTGGGCCCGGACGACCTGGACCTCAAGCCGGAGAACCTGGAGCCCATCATGCCGCTCATCCAGGCCAAGGAGGAGTTCCAGAAGCGCTACATCAACGAGGTGCTGGCCCGGAACAACGGCAACCGCACCAAGACGGCCAAGGACCTGGGCGTGGATCCGCGCACCATCTTCCGCCACCTGGAGAAGCTGGAGGCGGAGAAGACCGGCCGTCCCCTGCCCCCCGAGGAGAACGAAGAACTGCTGTAGGCTCCCCGCCACGCCATGCTTCCCCATGCGACGCGACAGCCCCGAGGCATCCTCCAGCGGCTGGTGGCCGGCCTGGGCCTCGCTTCGCTCGCGGCGGGCGCAGGCTGCCTCATCCCCCAGGACGAAGCGCTGCTGGAGGGCGTGCCGGAGTTCAAGAACCGGCCGCCGCGCATCGTGGAGGAGCAGGTGGAGCCCTTCGAGCGCATCCTGCGCGCCTTCGGCGTGGGCAGCTGCACCCAGGACTTCAGCGTGGTGGTGGAGGATCCGGACGTGGACGACCGGCTCACGGTGGAGTGGTACGTGGACTACAACCCGTCCAACCCCGAGGGCTACTACCGGCAGATCGTCCTCGCCAACACCGGCCAGCCCCGGCGCGACGACCGGGGCACGCTGCACATGGACCTGCGCTCGGCCAACAACCCGCTGGGCACGCCGGGCATCCACCTGGTGGAGGCGCTGGTGACGGACCGGCACCTCACCCAGCGACAGCCGGATCCGCCCGAGGAGGTGTTCCTCCCGGACGGCGGCCTGGTGAAGAACCCGGGCTTCGTCACCTCGTACTCGTGGGTGGTGAACACGGTGCCGGGGGACTGTCAGTGAGGCGCGCGCTCCGGCTCCTCGCCCTGTCGCTCTGGGTGCCGGGCGCGGGGTGTGCCTTCCTGGAGGATGATCCGCCGCCGGATCAGCTCGTGTGCCGCTCCGACGCGGAGTGCATCTCCGGCCAGGTGTGCTTCGTGGACGGCTGCGGCAACCCCGGCGACGACATCGTCGTGGAGGTGCAGGCCCACCCCAAGGCGGGCCTGCACGCGCAGGACTTCCCGGTGGACCGGCTGCGCGCGGAGCAGAACCTGGAGCTGTTCAGCCCCGTGCGCCTGAGGGGCCGGGTGTCGCGGGGCACGGTGCCTGCCGTCGACGGAGGCACGGCGCCCGCCGCCTATCGCGGGCCCATCCACCTGCTCGCCACCGGAGAGAGCCGGCTCATCCCGGGCGTCGCGCGCCGCTACGATGCAACGCTCGTCCCGGACGACGGCGCGTGGGTGCTGCCCGTGGGCACGGGCGACTACACGGTGACGCTCACGCCCCTGGATCCGGGCCTGCCACCGCTGGCGCGCGCCGCCACGGTGGAGCCGGGCACCGGCGGCGCGGTGGCGTTCGAAGTGCCCACCCCGTCGCGGCTCGTGACGCTCACGGGGACGCTGGTGCGGCAGGGCACGCAGCGGGTGGACGCGGAGATGGAGGTCCAGGCGCTGGATGAATCGCTGCGGCCCCTGTCCCAGCGCGTGCGCGTCGTGAGGGGCACGGGCGCGTTCCAGGTCGTGCTCAGCGCCGAGGAAGCGGAGCGCCCCACGGTGCTGCTGCGCGCGTCGCCGCTGAGCGCCGGGGACCTGGTGCCGAGCAAGACGTTCGTGGTGGCGCCCTCCGAAGGCGCCACCGGGCCGCTGGAGCTGGGCGACGCGGGCGCGCCGGTGCGCGTGGCGGGCCGGGTGCTGGAGGGCGAATATGGCCTGCCCATCGTCGGCGCGCGGGTCTCCCTCCAGGGGCGCGTGGGCGGCGGCGGCACCTTCGAGGGCCTGCCCGTGCTGACGGACGCGCAGGGCCGCTACCAGCTCACCTCCCTGCCCGGCGCCTCCGACTCCCCTCTCACGCTGGTCATCGTCCCGCCCCCCGCGTCACGGGCGCGCCTGACGCTCCAGCCGGTGACGGTGCCCGCGCAGGACAGCACGCTGCCGGACGTGACGTGCCCGCTGCGCATGGTGGTGACGGGCACCGTGCGACAGCCGGACGCCATGAACCCGGCGTCGGGCGTGCGCCTCGTGGTGGAGCCGGTGGGCGCGCTCGCGGGCTGGCCCCAGTCCCCCATGGGCTTCGAGGCGCCGTCCACCACCGACGCCCTGGGCGGCTTCACGCTGGCCCTGGACCCGGGCGAGTACCGGCTGGACTTCCTGCCTGGGGAGAACCTGCCGCGCGTCAGCCGCTTCGTCACCGTCCAGCCCCGGACCCAGCAGGAGCAGAAGCTGGGGCTTCAGCCCTTCACGCTGTCCCGGGGGCGCTCGTTGAGCGGGCGCATCACCCTGCCCCCGGATCCAGCGCTGGCGCCGGACGGCATCGCGGCGAACGCGTCCGTGCGCTTCTTCCGCGTGGTGACGGTGGCGGGCAGGCCCACGTCGCTGCTGCTCGCGCAGACGGTGTCCGACAGCACGGGGCGCTACTCCACCGTGCTGCCCACGCGCTGAGGCTTAGGGCAGTCGTCCCGCGTCGCGGCGCGCGCTGTCGAAGGCGGCGTGCAGCGCGTCCACCGCGCCGCCCACCTCGCCCGCGTACTGCACCGCGTGGATGGTGTAGAGGTCCTGCACCTTGGCGAGCTGCCGGTACACCGCGCGCAGCTCCACGCGGGCCGGGTCGCGCGAGTCGAGCGCGCACTCGGACTCCGACTTGCGCAGGCGCGTCAGCCACTCGCTGCGGTAGCGCATCCACTCCTGGTCGACCTTGCGCGCGGGCAGGACGTGCACGAGCTTCTCGCGCTCCGCCTCCAGGTCCTTCCAGTGGCCGTCCGCGGCGTCCAGACACTCGCGAACGGTGAGTGGCGGAGTCACGGCCGGAGGTCGCCCGGGCGTCATCGCCGCCACCGAGTGCCCCACGTTCCAGATCATCCACAGCGAGAACAGCGTGGACAGCGTGATGTGGACCCCATACGCGGCGCCACGGAAGCGGCGGAAGCGGGGGTCTTTCCGGGGGTCGGGAGGAGCGGACACGGGGTCCAGGTCTTACGACCCTGGACCCCGGGTGGCAATCACTCCGTCATCCGCGGCGTCCGGGGGACAACCCCCCAGAAGCTCAGGAGAAGCTCAGGAGACGCTCACGCACCGGCCAGCGCTACTGACCGGCGGGCGCGGCCGTCTGCACGGCGGGCGCGGCCTGGGGCGCGACGCCCGGGGCACCCGCAGGCACCGCGGCGGCATCACCACCGGAGGCGGCGCGCTTCGCGGACGACAGGCGGCCGCGGAACTGAGACAGGTACTGGGTGGCCGGGTACGTGGCCAGCGCGTCGCGCACCGTGTCCGCCGCCTTATCGAACTGGCCCGTCTCCTGGTACGACTGGGCGAGCAGCAGCATGGCGTAGTCGCGCGTCTTGGACTTCTTGTCGCCTTCCACGAAGCGGGCCAGCAGCGGCACCGCCTTGTCGTGCTGGCGCAGCTGGTTGTACGCCGTGCCCAGGAAGAACGACGCGTCCAGCGCGTCCGCCTCCGCCGGGTTCATGGCGAGGAAGCGGCCCAGGTCCTCCACCACCGCGGCCATGTCGTTGCGGCGGAAGGCGATCTTCCCGCGCTCGAAGGCGGCGTCGCCCGTCTCGCGGCGCAGGTTGGCGGCGCGGTCGTTGAGGGCCTGGCGCTCCAGCGAGGACAGCCGCTGCGTGTCCAGCTTCATCAGCGCGTCGATGCCCTTGAGGCGCTCGTCGCCCGGCAGCGTGGTCATCATCTTGTAGACCTCACCCGCGGCGCGCTGCGCCGTCAGGTGCGCGGTGGTGTCCCCGCGCTGCTTCTCCAGCTGGCCGCTGAGGTCCGCCACCTGCTTCTCCAGCCGCTCGCGCTCGTTGGTGGAGCTGGAGCTGCGCGCGCCGCTGACGAGCACCGCGCCACCGACCGCCAGGATCACGAACAGCG
The DNA here is from genome assembly GCF_003611675.1 of Corallococcus sp. CA053C. Lineage (GTDB taxonomy): Bacteria > Myxococcota > Myxococcia > Myxococcales > Myxococcaceae > Corallococcus. The sequence goes on along the minus strand of NZ_RAWA01000291.1, from coordinate 5,481 downwards.
CGTAGGCCACCGCCGAGGAGATCCACTGCCGCTTCTGGAAGTCCTCGTGACGCTTGCCCACCGCCTTCACCTCCGCATGGAGGTTCTTGAGCAGGTTGTCCGTCTTGATGACGAGGTTTCGCGATTCGATGACTTCCCGGCGGAGCTCTGAGAGCTCCTTCTCGAGATCGGTCTTCGGCTGTTCAGAGGGGGGCATGGACATCTTCCTGGGACCGGAAATGACTTCGGCCGACTCACGCATGCTAGGGGACTCTCCTGGATGAGGGGCGGGTTCTTTTTCCGCTCCCCAACAGAGCCCTGCGTGCGCGTCATTCCCCGACCGCCTGGATGCCTGCGTGCCTGCCTGCCCTGATCCGCGAGCCCCAGGGCTCGCTAGAACGTCGGCAGGGGCCGCGAAGGATCCGGTGGGAACGTATAAGTCACGCCCAGCGAGAACCAGCTGCCGCCGCTGCTGAAGCTGAACGGTCCGGGCGCGGTGGTCGTGTTGGGCGACTCCACCGGGCCGCGCAGGAACATCAGGCGGTACTCGGCGGTGATTCCCCACTTCGACGACAGCCGCAGGGTGGCGCCGAGCGCCCCCACCCACGCCTGGCCCACGTTCTCCTGGAGGCCGGAGCCCTCGCGCTTGGACGAGATGACGGCGGGCCCGGTGAGCACGCCCGCGAAGGGCACCAGCCCCTGCGGTCCGATGTCGAGCACGCCCTGGAAGCGCAGGCCCACGAGCGCGCCATACGCGAGCGTGGTGACCTTGCGCGACACGGTGGTGCCGTCGCCCACGGCTTCCGTCAGGCGCAGGTTCTGGGTCGTGCCGAACAGGTCGATGCCCAGCTCCACCAGGTCCGTCACCGCGTACGCGAACGTCAACGCGCCCACGGGGGCCCCGGAGGACTCCGGCGCGCGCTCCAGGCCCGCGCCGGGGCCCTTCGCGCCGTACCAGGAGTCGTAGAGCGTGGCGTTGGAGGTCAGCCGGTAGCCGGCTCCCACGGTGATGCGGCCCACGCCGTCCAGCGAGCTGGGGGCGGCTTCCGCGCTCCCCTCGTCGTCCTGGGCAAGGGCGGGGGTGGCGCACAGGGCAAGAAGCAGGGGCAGACGGCGGAGCATCCCGTTGGGTGCTACAGGCATGTGTGCCACCGTAGCCCCGAGCCCTCCGGCGTCAATTTTCTGGGAGGGAATCCGGCGTGTGTCGATCTTCCGCCGCGCCGTTCGTCGCGCTGTTGAACCCAGGGCCTGGTTCCGGCCCACCACACGGGAGTGACCCCCATGCGTTTCATGATGATCGTGAAGGCCAACAAGGACAGCGAAGCCGGCGTGCTCCCGACCCACGAGGAGCTGGCGGCGATGGGGAAGTTCAACGAGGAGCTGGTGAAGGCCGGCATCCTGCTCGCGGGCGAGGGGCTCCACCCGAGCTCCAAGGGAACGCGGGTGCGCTTCTCCGCGAAGCAGTCCACCGTGGTGGATGGCCCCTTCGCGGAGACGAAGGAGCTGATCGCCGGCTTCTGGATCCTCGAGGTGAAGTCGAAGGACGAGGCCATCGCCTGGGCGCGGCGCGTCCCCTTCGTGGACGGGGAGATCGAGATCCGCCAGGTGGCCGCCCCGGAGGACTTCGCGCCCAGCGACCCCACGGGCGAGCTGATGGAGAAGGAGCAGCAGTTGCGCGCGCAGATCGCCGCGAAGGCCTGAGCGCTGCCAGTGCCTACTGCTTCACGGGGAGGGGTGTCGCGGAGGCGGGGCGCGAGAACGTGCGCTGCATCTGCGCCGCGTACTCCTCCAGCGTGCCGAGCCCCATGGAGGCGCGCCGTGCATCCACCTGCGCGGCGTCCTCGATGGGCTGGGGAACCATCACCCCGTCCTTGTCGGTGAACTGGGTGCCATAGCGCTGCGGCTTGCCCTCGCCCACGAGCACCCGGTCGGTGAGGTACGCGACGTCCTTCTTCGGGACCTCGCCGGCGGCGAGCGCATTCTCCAGCAGCGTCAGGCACTCCCTCTGGAAGGCCCGATCCAGGTCCGCGTGCTGGACCATCAGCCACACGCCCTTCGAGGCCCGCTCGCCCACCAGCGTGCGCCCCGGCCAGCCATGTTTCGCGATCACGCCCTTGAGCCACGCGGTGTTGTCCCGGTCCACCTCGTTCAGCCGCTCGATCTTCTCCGGACCCGGCTTCGGGCCGTCCACGAAGAGCGCTTTGCGGACCGCCTGGTCCACCGCCATCCGCTTGAGCACCTCGTCCCGCAGGGTGGGATCCGTCGCCACGTTCTTCTTCGCGTCGGTGGCCTGGACCTTCGCCAGCACCTGCGCGAACGCGGGCTCGTCCCGCAGGCCAACGAGGTCCGTGTCCTGGGTCAGGTGCTCGGCGTCGTCCAGCCCCGCATCCGCGGCGCGCTCCAGCCACTGGAGTGCCTCCGGCTTCTGCCCGGCGAGAGAGGCCGCGCAGGCCGCGTTGTAGAGCATCCCGGGGTTGCGCTCGCCCGCGTCCCAGAGCTGGCGGTAGAACGGGAGCGCCTCCGCCGGCGCGTTGGCGGCGATGCGCTGTTCGGCCTGCGTGACGAGGGCGGAGCGCTCGGCGGCGGACAGCTGGGGCGCGGTGGCCGCGGGGGGCGTGGAAGGCGCGGTGGAGTGCGCACAGGCCGCGAGGTTCAAGCCTACGAGCAAGGCCATGAGGCGGTACATGGAGACCCCTTTGGGAGGACGGGAGAAAGGTCCGCCGGAGGGTAGCCAACCCCGCCTGAACGCGACAGCGATTGACGCACGCGAGCGGATTCAACGCACGGCGTTGCCGCGTCGTCAGCGCGCGCGCCGCTCCAGCTCCAGCAGCGGCATCTCCAGCACCACCACCGTGCCGTGCGTGCACGGAGGGGTGAAGTCCGCGCGGTCCAGCTCGCCAAGCAGCGCACGGAGCTGAGCATCCGTGAGCGGCGACGCGGAGGCACGGCGCGCGGCGTGACACGCCATCACGCGCACGGCCTCCGCGAGGCTCGTCACATCCAGCGGAGCGCTGCGCGGTGGCAGCGCGCGCGACAGGGCCTCCAGGAGCGCGCGCGCATCCACACCCTCCAGTCCCGCGGGCACCGCCTTGAGCGCGAGCGCGGTGCCGCCGAACGGCTCCACGTCCACGCCCAACATGAGCAGCGCCTCGCGGCCGTCCACCAGCGACTTCACCGCGGCCAATGACAGGTCCACCGTGGTGCCGAACAGCGACGGCGGCGGCGCCTTCGCTCCGTCATCCAGCCGGCGCAGGTACGCGGTGAGGCGCGCACGCTCCAGCGCGGCGTGCGGATCCAGCACCACCAGCGTGCCACCGGGGCCTTCACAGACGTGGAAGCGACTGCCCAGGAGCCCCATGGGTCGCAGCGCGGCGAAGTAGCCCGGAGGTGGCGCTTCGTTGAGCTGCGGCTGCGCCTCACCGAACGCGGGCGAGCGCCCCGGCATCGCGGGCCCCTGGAACGGACCGGGGAACCCACCGCCGTAACCCGGAGGCGCCCCACCCTGCCCGCCTCCGTAGGGAGCGCCTTGCGGACGGGGCGGCGCGGAACCGCCCGGGGCATCCATCGCCGTGGGCAGCGGCGCGCCCCAGGTAGCCTCCTGGGCGCGGGTGAGGAAGCGCTCCACCGCGTGCGCGTAGTGCGCGGCGTCGCGGGGCGGAGGGTTGGCGGCCTGCTGTTCTGGCGTGCCCAGCCACGGGGCGGCGCGCAGCACGCGCGTGAGGGCGGCGCTCAGCGCGTCCTGCACGCCCCGGGCGTCGGCGAAGCGGACCTCCTGCTTCTGGGGGTGCACGTTGACGTCCACCGCGCGTGGCTCCACGTCGATGTGCAGCACCACCACCGGCTGACGGCCCGCGGGCAGGAAGTCCTGGAACGCGCGCTGCACGGTGCTGATGAGGCCGCGGTCGCGGATGTAGCGGCGGTTGACGAAGGTGTAGAGCCCGCGCGCGTTGGGGAACGTGTACTCCGGCGACGCGAGGTAGCCCGTCACGCTCACGCCCAGCCGCCGCTCCTCCACCGGGAACAGGTGCGCGAAGGACGCGGGGCCCAGCGCCGCGGCGATGCGCTCGCGCGGGTCGTGTTCGCTGGCGGGGCTGGCGAAGAGCTCGTGGCCTTCATGCGTGGCGAAGAAGGCGACCTCCGGGTGCGCGAGCGCGAGGCGCACCACGGACTCCTCGCAGTGCTTGAGCTCGGTGGCGCCCTGGCGCATGAACTTGCGGCGCGCGGGCACGTTGAAGAACAGGTCCTCCACGGTGATGACGGTGCCCACGCGGGGCGGCGCGTCCTCCACCACGGGCGGGCCTCCACCCTCCACCGTGACCTTCGTGCCCACGTGCGCTTCGGGCTCCGCGGTGTGCAGCGTGAAGCGGGACACGGAGGCGATGGCGGGGATGGCCTCGCCACGGAACCCCATGGAGTCGATGTGGAACAGGTCGTCCAGCTCGCGCAGCTTGCTGGTCGCGTGGCGCTCCAGGCAGAGCGTGGCGTCGTCGCGGTTCATGCCGTGGCCGTCGTCGGACACGGTGATGCGGCCCACGCCGCCGCCCTCCAGCTCCACGCGCACGGTGCGCGCGCCAGCGTCGAGCGAGTTCTCGCACAGCTCCTTCACCACGGAGGCGGGGCGTTCCACCACCTCGCCAGCGGCGATCTTGTTGATGAGCACGTCGCTCAGGCGCGCGATTCGGGACATGGCGACCGTCGACCCTCCGCCAGCTGGATGACGTTGTCCAGAACATCACCGGCACGCTCGGCTGACATTCCTGGACGGCTGGGCTAACACCCGCCCTTGCGAATGGAAGTGATCCGAGCAGGCAAGGGCCCGATGCGCATCGCGGTGACAGGCGCCAATGGCGACTACGGCAAGCTGCTCCTGCCGAGACTGGAAGAAGACCCGGCGGTGGAGAGCATCCTCGTGCTCGACACGAAGGAGCCCCAGGGCGCGAAGAAGGTGGAGTTCCACCGGGTGGACCTCACCCGCTACGACGCGGAAGGCGACCTGACCGACGCGCTCACGGAGCGCCCCGTGGACGCGCTCTTCCACCTGGCGTTCCTTTTCGGACCCATCCTCAACGGCCCCCTGGCGCACGAGCTGGAGGTCATCGGTACGATGAACGTGCTGACGGCGGTGGGCCGCGCGAAGTTGCCGCGCCTGGTGGTGCCGTCGCTCACCGCGGCCTACGGGGCCCGGGGCAACAACCCGGCGCTGCTGAGGGAGGGCTCGCCCCTGTTCGGCTGTCCGCACAGCCGGTTCGTGAACGACAAGGTGGAGGTGGAAGGCCAGGTGCGGGCCTTCCGCGAGCGGCATCCCGCCACGCGCACGCTGGTGCTCCGGTTCGCGCCCCTGCTCGGTCGGAGCCTGGACAATCCCGCCACGCGCCTGCTGTCCCGGGCCGTGGTGCCCACGCTGCTGGGGTTCGACCCGCTCTGGCAGGCGGTGCACGAGGAGGACGCGGGCCGGGCGCTGCACCTGGCCCTGCGGGCGGACACGGCGGGGGAGTTCAACAT
>NZ_RAWA01000290.1 GCF_003611675.1 Corallococcus sp. CA053C | reverse complement strand
CCCCCGCGCCCACGCCTCCCGCGCCCGTTACCGAACCCGAGGGCACGCCCGAACCCACGCCCTCGGTCACCGAACCCGCGCCGGACCCCACCACGCCCGGCGTGCCGGATGCGCCGCCGGAGGCCATGCCCGCGCCCGCGCCTTCGGGCGTGGATGGCTTCGGCGTGACGATGCTGTACCCGTCGAAGGAGGGCGGGGAGGCGTGGGCGCTCGCGGAGGACGCGACGGCGGATGCGCGCTTCGATCCGCAGGACACCATCACGCGCAACGCGGACGGCTCGTGGAAGATGAAGAGCAGCCAGGTCCGCATGAGCGCGTTCCCTTCCACGGGATATGACCCGAAGCAGATCGCCACCTACGACCGCGACGTGCTGGCGAGCCGTGGGTACATGCAGGCGGCGAACGACTGGAAGAACGTCGAGATGACGGGCTTCGTGAAGGTCAACGCGGCCTCCAACACCCAGGACAACTTCGCCTGGTATGCGCGGGGCGGGAAGCACAACGACGACCACTCGGGCTGCGAGGGCAGCAGCTACAAGGGCGGCCTGCACTACGACGGCCGCGTGCGCTTCGAGAAGGAGACGTGGCACGTCTCCTACGACCAGGGGCCGTACAAGCCCGCCACCTCCGCGCTCAAGGGCCGCTGGGTGGGCTTCAAGGCGGTGATGCGCAACGTGCCGGACGCGAAGCAGGGCGCGGAGGCGGTGAAGCTGGAGCTGTTCGTCAACGACAACGCCGACAAGGTCACCTGGAAGAAGGTCTACGAGCTGACCGACGCGGGCGACCTGGGCGGCGACTCGGAGCACTGCGGTGGCTCCGTGAGCGCCATGCCCATCACCTGGGGTGGCCCCATCGCCACGTTCCGCTGGGACAACGCCCAGGACGTGGACTTCAAGTGGCTGAGCGTCCGGGAGATCCAACCGTAGTGGGCCGTCCGCGGGCCTGATGCCGGCTCCGTGGGCTTGCCGACAGGCACCCTGGACCGGCAGGCCCGTGGCCGGGGACGTCCCGGGTTCGCACCCTCGCATGCGCCGTGGCCTGTGCCCCGGCGTCATCTCCGAGGGACGACGTCCATGCGGATCACCTTCCTGGGGCATGCGGGCTTCGTGGTGGAGACCGCGGGCGCGCTCGTCGTCATGGACCCGTGGCTGTCGCCGCAGGGGGCCTTCGACTCGGCGTGGATGCAGCTGCCGCGCAACCACCACCTGGCGCCTCGCGTGCGCGAGCTGCTGGAGACGCCAGGCAGGGAGCGCTTCCTCTACATCAGCCACGAGCACAAGGATCACTTCGACCCGGCGTTCCTGGCCACGCTCGCCCGGCGCGACTTCACCGTGCTGGTGCCGAAGTTCAAGCGCTCGGAGCTGCAGGACTTCTTCGCGAAGTACGGCTGCCAGCGCGTCATCGCGTGCGAGGACTCGCGCGAGGTCCCCATCCCGGGCGGCTACCTCAAGCTCTTCGTCTCCGAGCAGGGCACCAACCGCGACTCCAGCGTGCTGGTGCGCGGCGACGGCCAGTGCTTCCTCAACCTCAACGACTGCAAGCTGCACGACCGGCTGGCGCGGATCATCGCGGAGGAGGGCTCCATCGACGTCTTCTCCGCGCAGTTCTCCGGCGCCATCTGGCACCCCACCTGTTACGAGTACCCACGCGAGACGTACTCGGCCATCGCGCGCAAGAAGCGCGACAGCAAGTTCGAGGCGGTGGCGCGCGCGCTGGAGTCGGTGCGGCCGCGCGGCTACATCGCGTCAGCGGGCCCGGCGGCTTTCCTGGATCCGACGCTGTTCTCGCTGAACTTCGAGGACGTGAACATCTTCCCCCGCGCGCCGGACCTCTTCGCCTTCCTGGCGCGGCGCCTGCCGGACGCGCCCACGCGCTACCTGGAGCCCATGCCCGGGGACGTGCTGGACGCGGGCACGCTGGAGTACGTCTCCCAGGTGCCGGAGCGTGTGACGACGGAGAACTTCCAGGACTACCTCCACGCGTACGCGAAGGACCTGGCGCATGTCTTCCGCGAGCGCCGCCACAACCTGATGCGCGAGGAGGTGGATGAAATCCTCGGCCGCCTGCGTGTGGAGCTGCAGCGCAAGCTGGACCTGTTGGACGTGCACGGCCGGGTGGGCATGCCCCTCTACGTGGAGCTGACGGAGGCGCCGAAGCGGCTGTTGCGCGTGGACTTCAAGCTGCGCCGCGTGGACGAGGTGCCGGAGCTGCGCGACACGGTCCGCTACACGATGAAGGTGAGCGCGGGCGACATCGTGCGCGTGTTGGACCGCAAGCTGAACTGGGAGGACTTCCTGCTGTCCTTCCGCCTGCGCCTGAGCCGCAACCCGGACGTGTACGAGCCCGTGCTGCACGGCTTCCTCGGCGTGGAGGTGGAGGACCTGCGCGAGTTCTGCGACGGCATCCGCGCTACCGAGTCTCAGAAGGAGCGCACCGTGGTGGAGGCCGGCGGCAAGCGCTTCTCCCTCCAGCGCTTCTGCCCGCACCAGGGCGCCGACCTGTCCGAGGGCTGGGTGGAGGAGGGCCGCTACGTGGTGTGCCCGCGCCACCGCTGGCAGTTCGACCTGCACCGCGGTGGCGCCTGCAGGACGAACAGCGCCACGCTCTGCGCGGAGCCGCTCGCGGACAAGCCGGAGCGTTCCAATCCTGGCGACGGCGTCCCGACTCAGCTCCCCCGGTAGGTGGAGAAGCCGTAGGGGCTCAAGAGCAGCGGGACGTGGTAGTGCTCGTCGGTGGCGGCGACCTCGAACACCACCTGGACGTACGGGTAGAAGCCCTTCTGGCCCCGGGCCTGGAACCAGGCCCCGGTGTCGAAGGTGAGCCGGTAGACGCCGGGCCCCAGCTTCGTGGCCGCGCCCGACAGGTCCTTCACCCGGCCGTCCGCGTTGGTGACGCCCCGGGACAGCTCCAGGAAGGTCTCACCCGCCCGGGCCTCCAGGACCAGGGAGAGCCCCTCCGCGGGACGGCCGGTGCTCGTGTCGAGGACATGCGTGCTGAGCGTGCTCATGATGCGAGGAGCTTCTCCAGTCGGATGCGGGTGATCTTCGCCTGCTCGCCCGCGGCGATGCGCAGCTCCGCGTCGGGGGCGTGGTCCATGCGGCCCTGCAACAGCGCGAGCATCTGTGCCGCGCTCTTGCCCGTGGCGCACACGAGGAAGATGAAGCCGTAGCGGGCCTCGTAGTCACGGTTGCCCTGGGCCAGCGCCTCCAGCACGCGCTCGTCCGCGGCGGCCACGCCCTGCTGCTCCTGCGACGACCACTGCGCGGTGGCGGCGAACTTCTCGCGCAGCTTCGACACGTCACCGATGCGTGGGTGGTGCGTGAAGGCCTCCTTCCAGTCCTCCGGCCCGGTGCGCGCCCACGCGTCGGTGGCCTCCGCGAAGAGGTGCTCCGCGTCGCGGAACGGACGGACGGCCAGCATCGCCTGGACCCAGCGCGTGCTGCCGCAGCAGCGGGTGAGCGCCTGGGTGGCTTCCTCGGTGGTCGCCGTGTTCAGGCGCTCCAGCGCCGTCGTCACGCCAGCTCTCCGAAGAGGCGCAGCCGGCTGACGCCGCCGTCCGGGAAGATGTTGAGGCGCACGTGGGTGATGGGGCCCACGTCCTTCAGCTCCTTCTCGAAGACGTGGCAGTGGTCCGCCTGGAGCTTCGACTGGGGCAGCAGCTCCTTCCATTGCAAGTGGGTGGCGTTGGCGAAGTCCAGCAGCGGCTCCTCCAGGTGGATGCCCTCCAGCGAGCAGCGGTCCGGGAAGTTGCCCTTGAAGAAGTGGGTGTCCACCTCCGCGCGGCGCAGGGTGCCGGCCGTGGCCAGCTTCACGACGATCCAGTCGAAGCCCGGCACGCGCTTGCGGCGCGTCTCCCAGCCCTCGCCCATGTTGGCCGCGCGGCCCGGGAAGATGAGGTTGTCCTTCGTGCCGAAGAACTGATCATTGCACGTGACGACGGAGCCGCCGTTCGCCGCCGCCGCCAGGTCCACCAGCCCCGCCTTCTTCAGCGCGTGCCAGTCCGGCAGCACCTGCCCGTGGATGCGCAGCCGCGCGACGCCGCCGTCCGGGAAGATGTTGAGGCGCACGTGCGTGAAGCGCCGGTCGTTGGCCACCGCGAAGAGGTTGCGCGAGCCGCCGCGCAGGCGCGACCTGGGCACCAGCTCCGTCCAGCGCGACACGTCCTCCGCCAGCGACTCCGCGGTCGGGTCTCCGTCCACCTCGCACGCTTCCAGGGAGGCGTACTCGGGGAAGTTGCCGATGAAGTGGTTGGTGTCCACGTCGATGCCGTGGATGGCGCCGGGCAGGCCCAGCTTCACGATGCACCAGTCGTAGCCGGGCACGCGCTTGCGGCGCGTCTCCCAGCCGTCCATCCACTTGCCGCGCTCCGTGTACTTGTCCGCGATGAAGACGCCGCGCCCCGGCTCCAGCATGGCCTCCTTGGGCGCGAAGAACTCGTCGTTGGCCAGCAGGGCCTTGCCGCCCACCTTGCGCGCGGCGAGATCAATCAGGTCGGCGAAGGCGACGTGCATCGCCCCGGGTGCTTCGGCTTGCATCGGTTTTCCTCTCCCGGACCGCCGGGGCTAACCGCGCGGCAGCCACTGGCCGATGCGCGGGCCCGTCAGTCCCTCGGTGGCGTCGAAGATACGCTGGCCGCGCAGGTATGTCCTCATCACCCGGCCCTCCAGCTCGCGCCCCGCGTAGGGCGTCAGCCGGTGCCGGTGGCGGATGTCCTCCGGGGCCACCTTGAAGCGCGTCTCCGGCGCGAAGACGACGAAGTCCGCGTCCAGCCCCCGCTTCAGCGCCCCCTTGCGCCCCGACAGCCCGGCCAGTGCCGCGGTGCGGCGGGCCATCCGCTCCACCAGCACGTCCAGTCCCAGTCCGTGGGCCCGCATGCCGGTCCACACCGCCGACACGCTCAACTGCAACCCGGCGATGCCGCCCCACGCGCCGGAGAAGTCCCCGGCCTCCAGCTTCTTGAGCGCGGGCGTGCAGGGCGAGTGGTCGGAGACGACCAGGTCGATGAGGCCGCTGGCCACCGCGCGCCACAGCCGCTCGCGGTTCTCCGCCTCGCGGATGGGCGGGGCGCACTTGAAGTGCGTGGCGCCCGCTTCAATCTCCTCCGCGCTGAACGTCAGGTAGTGCGGGCACGTCTCCACCGTGAAGGGCAGCCCCTCCGCCTTCGCCTTCGCGATGTCGTCCAGCGCGTCCGCCGCCGACAGGTGGACGATGTGCACCGGCGCCCGGTGTTGACGGCACAGGTCGATCATCATCCGGATGGCGTCCACCTCCCACGCGGCGGGGCGCGAGGCGAGGTAGCTGGCGTAGGCGCGCACGTCCCCCGCGAAGGGCGGCTCGTGATCCGTCAGCTCCGCGTGCACCAGCAGCGGCACGCCCGCGCGCGCGAGAATGGGCATCGCGGTGTCGAGGACGTCGCGCGTGGCGGCGGGAAATTCGTCCACGCCCGAGTGCACGAGGAACGCCTTGAAGCCGGGCGCGCCCGCGTCGATCATCGCTTGAAGCTCGCCCGCGTTGCCCGGGATGACGCCGCCCCAGAGCCCGTAGTCGATGGCGCACTGGCCCGACGCGGCCTCGGCCTTGGTGCGCAGCGCGGCCAGGGACGTCGTCGCCGGGATGGAGTTGAGCGGCATGTCCACCACGGTGGTGATGCCGCCCGCGGCAGCCGCGGCGGTCGCCGTGGCGAAGCCCTCCCAGTCCGTGCGGCCGGGCTCGTTGATGTGCGCGTGGCTGTCCACGATGCCGGGCAGGAGCGCGTCCTTCCCCAGGTCCACCACCTGGGCGCCGCGCGGCACGTCCACCGTGGCGTCGATGCCTTCGATGCGCCCGTCGCGCACCACCACGGCCGCGGCGCGCGTGCCCTCCGGCGTCACCACGCGCTCGCTGCGAAACACGGTCAGGGAAGAACTCACGGCTCGAACTCCGTCAGGGCGTAGTCGGCGAGCGCCCGGAAGTGCCGGTCGCTGTCGTCCAGGTAGAGCTGGCGGGTGATGCCACCCACCAGCCGGGGCAGGCTGTACTTCATGCCGGAGATGCTCGCGCCGCCGAAGCCCAGCGAGAGCAGGCACCCGAAGGTGTAGTTGAACACGCCGCTCACCCACGGCGCGCTCCCCGGGTGCTTCTCCAGGAACTCGAACGAGGGGCCCAGGTACGGGTGGCGCAGGAGGTCCGCGTGTCGCTCGTTGTCCGGCGGCGTGAAGCGGTCCTTCCACAGCGCGATGTGCGGGTGCACTTCCGCCAGCTCCGGGCGCAGGGACAGGTCGGTGGTGAACCCGGAGGCGATGATCAGGAAGTCGAACGTGTGCGTCGCATGCGGGGTGCGCACGACGGCCTGACCGTCCTGCTGCTTCACCTCCACCCACGGACTCTCCGCGTGCAGGTGGAAGGCGGGGGAGCGGCGCGCGCGCTCGAAGGTGTCCTTCGGCGGCAGCTGTCCCATCTCGATGATCTGCCGGATGAAGCGCCAGCGATCCGCGTCCGGCAGGTCGCCGTGGTGACGCAGGAAGCCCGCGAACTCCGCCCAGCGGTAGGGGTTCACGTTGGGCAGCTTCTTGCGCCGGTAGAACAGGTCCACCCGCGCGGCGCCCGTCTCCAGCGCCACCGAGGCGTTGTCGAACGCGGACGCCCCCGCGCCGAGCACGCCCACGCGCTTGCCGCGCAGCGCCTCGAAGTCGATGGCGTCGTGCGTGTGCGCCCACAGCGTGCGCGGCAGGGGCTGCACCTCCGGCGGGGCGTCCCAGCGGCCGGAGCCGTCGATGCCGGTGGCCAGCACCACCTTGCGCGCGAGCAGCGTGCCCCACTCGTTGGTGCGGGCGGTGGGGACCTCGAAGCAGTCCAGGTCCGCGCGCCAGCGGAGGGCCCCGGCCTTGATGCCGCACTTCACGGGGATGCCGAGCACGCGGCGGTACCAGAGCAGGTAGTCCGCCCACAGCTCCTTCGGGATGAGGGCCACCTGTCGGAAGCCCTCCTCGCCGTGCTGCGCCTCGTACCAGGCGCGGAAGGAGAGGTTGGGGATGTTGTAGTCCGGGCCGGTGAGGTACTTGGGCGTGCGCAGGGTGATCATCCGCGCGAACGTCTTCCACGGGCCGTGGAAGCCGTCCTGGCCGTCGTCCAGCACCATGAGATTGGTCACCCGCTCGCGCATCAACCCGAACGCGGCGCCAAGCCCGCTCTGGCCTCCGCCCACGATGAGCACATCCAGGATGCCGCGGCCCTCCGGGGTGGAGCGCGGGGGCACCCAGCTCCGGGACGGGTAGGCGAGGATGTCCAGGTCGCGCCGAAGGGCGGCTTCCAGTGCCTCCAGGCCAGGTGGGGGACGGAGCGGCGAGGCCAGCGGATCGTGGTCGTGCATCCGCTCCAGGAACCCACGCCCGGATTCCCTACGCAAGGGGGCGGGCCGCCCATTCGCCTCCGTCCGCCACGTTCCGGACGCGCCTTCAGCGCCGCGACGTGGGCCCGCCCGCCTGGGGGACGAGCAGCTGGAAGCGTACGCGCGCGTTGTCGGTGCGCATGCCCACGGGCCCCTCCAGGGTGAGGGCGTCCGCGGGCAGCAGGCCCTCCCAGACGCGCTTGCCGTCCACGAAGACCGTCAGCACGTCCGCGGCGATGCGGGCGCGCAGGACGTGCGCCTGTCCCGGAACCAGCGGGTCCAGCGGCTCCATGAACCGTGGACGGACCGTGGTGTAGCCGTGGCCGCCGCACTCGCCGCTGCGGTGGTCGTCCGGGTTGCGCTTGAAGTTGACGACGATGCCCGCCGAGGGCGCGATGCGCCACATGGCGTAGATGACGTTGCAGCCATCCTTCGCGCGCAGCTTGAGGCCCACCTGTTCGCGCAGCTTCCCGGAGGCGAGCGGCAGCACCGGATCCGTGGCGCCCAGCCAGGTGAAGCGCAGCCCCACGTCGTCGCCTGTCGTCTCCGGCGCGACCGCGCGCAGGCGTGGGCCCTCGATGCCGAAGCGCAGCCCATCCGGCACGCTCCCCAGCACTTCCTGCGCGTCCCCCTGGGTGACGGTCAGCTGCTCCAACGGGACGGGCTCCAGCCCCTCGGTGGCTGGAGGGGGAGCGCGTGAGGCCCGGTGCGTGGAGACCCCCTGGGGCTTCATCTTGCCGTTCGTGTCACCCCGGGCGCCCTGGCTCAGGAGCAGCGCTCCCGCCCAGAGCATCAGCACGGCCGACGCGCAGACCGCGACCAGCCGACGACGACGCTCCTCGCTCATGACTTCACCCCCTTGAGCAGCGCCTGGAGTGTCTCCAGGTGCGCGCCCAGGTACGCCTGCTCCGCCTGGAGCCGCGCCAGTTCCAGCAGCAGGTAGTCCCGGAAGCGGCGGACCTGCCGCGTCTCCAGCCGCTCCACCTCGCGCAGCTGCCCCTGCAGGTCCGCCACCAGCGTGGACACTTCGCCCAGCCGCGCGTGTTCGGCCTGCTCGGTGATGCGCAGTTCGCCCAGCAACTGGCGCACCTGTCGGGGTGTGCCGTCCACCGCGTCGCGCGTCTCCAGCCGCCGGCCCTCGCGGGCCTGGGCGTTGGCCCGACCCTGCCACAGCGCGCCCAGGTTGTAGCCGAGCGTGAGCTGGCCGAAGAGCGGCGTGTCCTGCTCCACGTCGAAGACCTTGTCGTAGCCACCGCGCACGCTCAGCCGCCAGGCGCGGGCCCTGCGCAGGCGCCCCGACAGGGCCTCCACCTGATCATCCGCGGACTCGAAGGCGCTGAGCAGCGCGCCCAGGTCCGTCCCTTCGGCCAGCGCGGGTTCGAGCGCGATCCGCGCCTGGGCCTGTTCGGTGTCGCGGGCCAGCGCGCGCAGGTGATCCAGGCGCACCTGCACCGCGTTGAGCTCCTCCAGCGTGGCGCCGCCGTCGCGCAGCTCGTCGCGCAGCTCGGCCACCAGCGTCTCCGCGCGGGGCAGGGACTCCGCCAGGGCGCGCGCGCGGGCTCGCAGGGCCGCCGTCTCCCCCAGCCTCGCACCCTGCCGTACGGCGCCCTGGAGCGCGGCGAGCGCCTGGTAGCGGCGGCACTCGGCCTCCGCGCGCAAGCGCAGCTTGTCGCCCCGGTAGATGCCGATGAAGTCGTAGCCCAGCCCCGCGGTCAGCCGCAGCCTGGGCACCCCCAGGGGCATCTGGTCCGAGCCTCCCTCCGCGTCGCCCGTGTTCACCACGCCGATGCTGGCGAAGACCTCCGGCGCCAGCTCCAACGCGGCCTCCGCGCGCGACGTCCCGCGCACGCGCTCGCAATAACCCCACGCGGGCTCGCTCCGGGCGCGCACCGTCCCCGCGTCGTCCGCCGCCAGGGCCGTGCCCGTCCACAGCCCCATCAGGGCTCCCCATGCGAGGGTTGTCCGCATCCGCTGCTCCATTTCCGATTCCAGGGGGACTCACAGCATCAGCGGCGGGCGGCCCAGGTGCAGCAGCTGCTCCCGCGCGCTCGGTGCGTCACGCAGCTGGAGCTCCACCATCACGCCCCGCAGGTGGTACTGGCGGATGGGGTGCTGCTGGGAGACCTCTCCCTCCAGCACGGACCCCACCACGCCCACCTCGCGGCACCACAACACCTTCAGCGCGCAGGTGTAGAGCGGGGTGCCCGCCCGCGCGTTGGCCAGGTTCTCGTACGGCACGAAGGCCACGGTGAGGTTCTGCTCCACCGCCTTCAGGTATGGCGAGCCGTGCACCACCAGCAGCAGCTGGTTGAAGCGACGGATGCTGTCATCCAGCGCGCGTGCGTCCTCCTCCAGGCTCTTGCGCAGCGTCTCCGCCCGCGCCTGCGCGAGCACCGACTGCGTGTACTCGCGCTCCAGGAGCAGTGTGTCCGTCGTCAGGCCCTCGGGGGCGGTGGAGTCCTGGCCCAGGCCGTCCTGCGCGGCGATGAGCCCGTCGCGCTCGCGCCGCAGGGTGTCCAGCCGCACGTCCAGGTCCACCGTCTCCTGCGCGAGCGACAGGTTGCTCTGCGCCAGCTGCGCCAGGTGGTGGTTGAGGGTGAGCATGTCCTCGCGGTCCATCAGCTTCGCGCCGTAGAGCGCGCTCGTGCGCGTGCGCTCGAGGCCGCTGTACGCGCGGTTGGATTCGGCGATCTCCGCGCCCGCGCGCAGGTACTCCTGGCGCAGCGTGGACAGCCTCCGGGCCAGCCGGTCGCGGGAGCGCTTCTCGCCCTTCAGCGCCACGATGAAGCGCTGCTGGAAGGAGCGCTCCGCGATGAGCGTGCGCTCGGCCTCCTGGAGCCGGTCCGCCACCTCGCGCCGCTTCGCCAGGAGCGCGTCGCGCTCCGCCTCCTGCTGCGCCGCCTGCGCGTTGAGCTGCAGCACGTTGGAGTCGGTGGGCGACAGGATGGTGGGCGTCACCCAGCCGCGGCTGGACAGGAAGAAGCCCTGCACCGACAGGAACGACAGGAGCCCCAGGAGGATCAGCGCCAGCAGCACGGATCCCATGAGCTTGTAGGCGGACACCGCGAGGGCGTTCAGCCGGTTGGCGACCTTCTGGTTCATGACGGCGTCCCCTCGCTGGTGGTGCCGGACGTGAGCTTCGCGGGGGAGGGCGATGCGGCGGGGGCCGTGGTGGGACTGCCGCGCGTCTCCCAGCTTCCGGAGTCGAGCGTCAGCAGCGCCAGCGGGGTGAAGAGCGCGTAGGTGACGGGCATGAGGAGCGCCATGGGCAGGAAGCTCGCCCCGGGCACGCGCCTGTCTTCAGGCAGGTGACGCGTCTCCATCCGGTAGATGAAGCCCAGCAGGCCAATCACCAGGAAGTGGAACGCGAGGATGTCCCAGAACTCTCCGGTGAGGAGGTTGTGGACGATGACCACCGGGTACGCCAGCAGCAGCGCGAGCTGCGAGACGTAGTGCACCGTGATGACCGGGTGCAGGCGCCACGCGTGCGACAGGCCCGACAGCAGGTCCACGAGGTTGGAGCGCCGCCATCTCAGCTGCTGGGAGAAGTAGCCCGCGAGCGTGGACGGCGCGGCGGTGAAGCAGAACGCGTCCAGCGTGTAGACCGTCTCGTAGCCGTGCTTGACGATCTGCCGCGTGAGGAAGCGGTCCTCGCCGTACTTGATGGGGACGCCCGCGATGGCGCGCGCCTCCAGGATGGGCTCCAGCTGGAGCAGCACGTGGCGGCGGTACGCGGTGAGGCAGCCGGACAGGCACATCACCTGGCGAAACGAGCGCTCCAGGTCCTTCAGCCACTGCTGGGCGAAGTGGAACTTGATTTCAATCATCCGCGTCATCCAGTTCTGATGACGGTTGCTGACGAAGGTGCGCCCGCCCACGGCGGCGACGTTCGGGTGGACGAAGCGGCGGATGAGCTGGCGCACCGCGCTCTTGTCCACCACCACGTCCGAGTCCACGGAGACGATGATCTCCGCGTCCACCGCGGCCTTCACGCCCCGGTTGATGCCCTTGCGCTTGCCCAGGTTCTCCGGGTTGCGCAGCACGCGGACGTTCGGGTGACCTTCGGCGGCCTTCTGCGCCCAGGCGACGCTGTCGTCGCGGGAGCAGTCGTCCACGACGAGGATCTCCAGGCGCTCGCGCGGGTAGTCCTGCGCCAGCAGCGCGCGCACCGTGTGGAAGATGCCCTGGCCTTCGTTGAAGAGGGGAACGACGACCGCGACCCGGGGACGGTAGGTGTCATCCACCCGTTCAAACCGCTTCCCCTTCAGTCGCCGCAGGAAGGGGCCGAGGATGTAGCGGTTCATCAGGACGACGATGAACAGCAAATGGATGGGAAACAGCTCCATCGGCCCGCCCCTCCCTCACGCCCACACCCCAAGCCAGACGGACGCTCCACCCATGTGGAGCGTGCCGAAGGTTGGGGAGTCCCTCCCGTCGCGCCAACTGCCCGGGACCTCCGGGCAGCCGGCTGACGGGAAGTGGGCAGGGGGACGGGGTCAGTTCGTCCGGATCAGCCAGAATTGGGAGTAGGGCCTGAGGCTCGCGGAGGCCCAGGGCAGCTGGCCGTCCACGAAGAAGACCCCGCCGCCCCGGTTGACGACATTGAAGGCGTGGGCGAAGTCCGAGCTGCCCTTGGAGAGGCCCACGATGATGCCCCGGCTGCCAGGACCCCAGGCCTCCATGGTTCTCAGGACGGCCCGCTCCGTGGCGACCTCCACGGCGGCCGTGCCGTAGTAGGACTCGAGCACCGAGAACGGCTGACTCCTGCTGACGAGCGCGACCTCCGGCTGGCCCGCGAACGTCGAGTCGACGGCGATCGACACGTTCACGCAGTTGGTCCTGCAGAGGCTGGGGTTGACGTCCGCCATCCGGATGAATTGCTTGAGCTCCTGGCCCACGTCGCGCTTGGGCGCCGCGATGATCGATGTCGGCTTCGGGGCCATGAACGAACCCACGATGCCGGTGATGGAACCCCAGGTGTAGCTCCAGGAGTCCGCGTCGCCGGAGGAGTTCGGGCCCACCCACGTGTGACGCATGTTCTGGGTGCAGCCCGGGCACCAGAACATCACCGAGTCGCCCAAGCCGGCGAAGAAGCTGGAGATCCGGTCGAGGCTCGCGTTGTAGTCCGCGACGGCGGCCTCGGCGCCCTCCGGCGTGTTGGCGATGATGTCCAGCGCTGCCTGGAGCGTCACGCCTGTCGCGGCCAGCGTGTCGAAGTTGAACCCGTCATCCATCACGACGCCCGTGAGGGCGATGACCGAGGTCTTCAACACCTGACCTTGGATGGTTTGCGGTCCCCTGGGCGCCTGGGAGAACGTGGCGCTGGGGGTCGGAGGCCGGTAGGTCGCCTGGGGGTTCGCGCCGCCGGACGGGGC